>NZ_JAHOCB010000013.1:0-83132 GCF_019125875.1 Erysipelatoclostridium sp. MSK.23.31
CGTATGCTCAACTGACTTAAGTCTATATGTTCAAATTTTCAATTTGAACAGGTAATAAAAAAAATCACTTAATCTGTGATTTTTCACAAGCTGGCACACTGTTTCAAAACATGAAACAAAAGCTTACCTTTAATAACTATTTGTCATTTATTAAAAAAGAGATAAGAATATGTTGATCAAGTCCTTAGCTATTGAGCGCTTGATCGTCATACTATTATATCCTCACTCTCTTTTAAAAGACTTATATTTTCTTAGACTATTCCACTGATTCTCATATGAACAGGAAAATAAAATCAAGGCTTTTAAGCCTTGGATTTTGTTATTTATGAAACACATTTAACTACTCTTGCTTAAATCTCTTACTTTATCATCAATAATAATTATCAGTATATTTTTTATGATAAATAAGCGAAATAAGATTAGAATACATCTCTAATATAACGGACGATGAATAACTAAATTCTTCAGATAATTCAATATATTTATGAACAAAAGGAAAATGTTTTAACTTATTTGCAGTTATCATATATATTTTAGGACCATTTTCTCTATCCATAACACTCAAACGATCCAGCACTCTTTCTAAAAATCTTCCCCCGGCACTAAAAATAATAATCAGATTTTGATCATCTAAAGTCTCCAGCATTTCTCTTTGTTCATTTGGATCCTGTGTTGAATAAATGAATTTATGTAAAATCGTTAAATAATATTGAAGGGAAATAGCCGGAAAACTAGATTGAACATGTCCCATTAAAACTACTCTCTTATAGTCATGAATATCTTTAACTAACTCTTCGAGAGTGTCCGTATCCATATTTTGATTTAAATAATTAATTATTTCTTTAGAACGTTCGAAATAGTTCACAACATAATCTTTGGTTGTAACACCATCAATATGAGAAAATCTTTCTGCAATAAATGAGTTATATGTTGCAATCGCATATTGAAGCTCCATAAAATCCTCATACCCGATTTTACGACAGAAGCGGCTAATTGAAGACTTTGATACATTACAATTATCAGCTAATTCTTTAGTAGTAATTACCTTTCGCCTATCAAGATTTTCTAAAATATACTGTGCGATAATAAAATTCATTGAATTTGATGATTCTCTATTGATTACATTTAATAATTGAATCCTTATATTACTCATAAAATATCCCTTAACCTTTCCTTATATTATAAGATATCTTGATTCTAATTACTAGAAAGAAAAATTTGAGTTTCATTTTTTCTTGAAATCATCTATTTAAATATCTCGTAGATATGTCTTCAACACTTAAAAATATTACTTATGTAAAAAAGGTATGATATGGTCATACCTCTTTATCATTTTTATAATAACGGCTATCTTGATATAAAATAACCTCATCATTAGCTAATGATTTTTTTACATCTATTAATCGTTGATTTGAGGATCCACGGAATCTTAATTTACGATCCTTCAATGCTTCAACAAACGGTCCATCAATTAAAACATCTAAATATGATAAAATCTCAACATCAAAATCTTTGATTTCTTCATATAAGAAAGAAGAATATAACCAGATTGTCTTATTAGGACATTGTTCCTTAAGATGTTTTAATAAAATGGAAACATCCTGGCGATTTTCCAACTCTAATGGTTCACCACCAAGAATCGTGATTCCTACGATATGCGGCTGATTTACTAATTTAATTAAAATATTTTCAGTTTTTAAATCAAATTTATTCCCGCCAGTAAAATCCCAAGTTTCGGGATTAAAACAGTTTGGACAATGTCGTTTACAACCTTGAACATATAAAGATACCCTAATTCCTTCTCCGTTAGCAATATCCGTTTTTCGAATTTGAGCATATCTCATCGTTACTCACCATAAAGATGATTATCTAAGTGAACAAAACGTTCAGCAATTTCTTGTGTTCTACCTTGATTCCAGAAATTATCACCTAAATAACCACAAGTACGACGACAAACATTTAAAGTTTTATGATTACGATTTCCACAATTTGGACAATACCATTCCCGATTTTCATCTAGTAAGATTTCGCCGTCAAATCCGCATTCCTGACAATAATCTGATTTTGTATTAATCTCTGCATATTGAATTGTGTTATACATATAGTCAATCAACGCTGATAAAGCATCTAAATTTTCTGACATATTAGTGACTTCAACATAACTGATTGCTCCGCCAGAAGATACTTTTTGGAATTTTGCTTCAACTTGCAGTTTATCAAAAGCATCAATATGTTCTTTAACATTAACATGGTATGAATTTGTTAAATAATCCTTATCAGTAATTCCTTCAACAATTCCAAAACGTTTCTTTAATGCTCTAGCGAATGTATATGTAGTTGATTCTGCTGGAGTTCCATATAAACCAAAACCTAATCCTGTTTCTTCTTTCCAGCTGTCACAAGCACTTCTTAAACGTTCCATGATCTTTGTTGCTAACTCATTTCCTTCTTTAGAAGTATGAGTTTGACCAATTAAAGCTACAACACATTCATATAAACCAATATACCCTAAGGAAATTGTTGAATACCCATTTTCCAAAAGCTTATCAATTGGTTTCCCTGACTCTAAACGAGCTAAAGCTCCATAACGCCAATGAATCGGGCTAACATCTGCTAGTGTTCCTTTTAAACTTTCATGACGTAACATCAAGGCCTCTTTACATAATTCTAAACGTTCATCTAAGATTTTCCAAAAGTTATCTAATTTATGATTAGCTGACAGACCAGCATCAGCAAGATTCAATGTCACTACTCCTTGATTAAAACGACCATACCACTTGTATTCACCATTTTCATCTTTCCATGGTGATAAGAAACTACGGCATCCCATGCAAGGGAATACTTGTCCCTCATAGTTTTCACGCATGATCTTAGCAGAAATAAAATCTGGCATCATTCTCTTTGAGACACATTTAACTGCTAAATCCGTTAAATAACGATACTTACTATCTTGCGGTACATTATTATCATCAAGAACATATAAAAGTTTTGGGAAAGCTGGTGTCACATAAGCCCCAACAGGATTTTTCATTCCAATAAATCGTTGTTTTAATGTTTCTTCAATTAGCATTGCTGTTTCTTCAATATATTCAGGTTCTTCTCTTAAATACATAAACACTGATAAAAATGGTGCTTGTCCATTAGTAGTTGAGAAAGTATTAATTTGATATTGAATCGTTTGAATTCCGGCTTTAATTTCATCTTGTAGGCGTGATTTAGCAATCTTAATAATTTGTTCTTCACTATAGTCAATTCCAATCAAACGACCTTCATTACGAACATTTCGTTGGTGCTTCTCATAACTTAAACGCACATATGGTGATAAATGAGCTAATGAGATAGTTTGTCCACCATATTGACCATTAGCTACTTGTTGTACGATTTGAGTTGCCACAGTACAAGCTGTTTGTAATGATTTAGGTGTTTCAATCAACTTATCATTAATAACTGTTCCTTTAGCAAACATATCCTTTAAATTGACAAGATCGCAATTATGCATTTTTTGGATATAGTAATCCATATCATGGAAATGAATGATTCCATCATCATGTGCCTGAACAATTTTAGGTGGTAATAATAGCCGCCGACAATAATCTTTTGAAAATTCACCAGCAATCAAATCTCTTTGAGTTGCTAAAACTGTAGCATCTTTATTTGAATTTTCTTCCATTGCTTCTTTATTAGTTTGGTTTACAATTCCATATATCTCTTTGTCAATCGTATTTGTTTCTCTTTGAAACTCCCGAACTTTACGATATCCTTCATATGCTTTAGCAGTTAAGATTTGTCCTTTTTCAATTAATTTTTCAAAAACTTGTCCCTCAATTCGATATATCGAAATATTATTATCACTGAATTGATGCCAGTTTTCTATCTCTACAGCAATATCATGAGCACATTTAGAATCAACGATCCCGCTTCCGCACTGCATTGCTTTTAAAATTGCTTTTTCAATTTTTGAAGCATCAAACTCAACGCTTTGCCCATCTCTTTTAATAACTTTCATTCTGTTCCCTCCTAAAAATCTCTTTTATTATGTTAACACTAAAACTTTTTTTATAAAAATAATACGCATCATCACCTCATTAAAATATTCAATTGGCAATGCACACAAATATTAATTATAACTGATATTTATATTAATTTCTCTAGTTTTTTTCAATTTTAGAAAATTAGTAAATTATCTATTTTGATACATCTAGTACTATCATCATCTAACAAAAATAATTGCTATTTTCCTAAAATATCAACAAAAAATATTTGTTTACTACTAATAGAGCATTTTACTTTTCAAGTCGATAATTCTCTAATATACTAATTTACGAAACTTATTATGGAGGACAAAAGAATGTACGTAATCAAGAAAGATAATACTAAAGAGCTTTTTAATATACAAAAAGTTGTAACAGCAATCAATAAATCTGCGACACGCTGTTTATATAAATTCAAAGAAGGTGAAGAAGCACAAATTTGTGATTTTGTTGAAGCCCGAGTTAAAGATTTCAATAGCAATGAAATTACTATCTCTCAAATGCACAATGTTGTTGAAGGTGCTTTAGATGCAATCAACCCTAAAGTAGCAAAAAGCTATCGTGATTACCGGAACTACAAACAAGACTTCGTGGCAATGTTAGATGAGGTCTATAAAAAATCACAATCAATCATGTATATTGGAGATAAAGAAAACAGTAATACTGATAGTGCTTTAGTATCGACCAAACGAAGTTTGATTTTTAATGAATTAAATAAAGAGTTATATAAAAAATTCTTCCTTACGACTGAAGAACTACAAGCTATTCGTGATGGTTATATCTATATTCATGATATGTCTGCCCGCCGTGATACAATGAACTGCTGCCTTTTTGATGTTAAAAGCGTTCTTGAAGGTGGATTTGAAATGGGAAATCTTTGGTATAATGAACCTAAAACTCTAGACGTAGCTTTCGATGTAATTGGTGATATTACTTTATCAGCAGCTAGTCAACAATATGGTGGTTTTACTGTTCCTAGCGTTGATTTATTATTAGAACCATATGCCATCAAGACTTTTGATTTATTTTATGAAAAATATCTAAGTTTAGGATTAGATCCAGAAACTGCTTCAAAAGTAGCTGAGGGTGATGTTTTAAATGAATTTAGACAAGGGTTCCAAGGATGGGAATATAAATTTAATTCAGTTTCATCCAGCCGAGGTGACTACCCTTTTATTACAATGACGACAGGAACAGGAACTGGCAAATTTGCGAAAATGGCTTCAATTGAAATGCTTCATGTTCGTCGACGTGGACAAGGAAAAAAAGGAAATAAAAAACCGGTTTTATTTCCTAAGATTGTTTTCTTATATGATGAAGAACTCCATGGCGAGGGTAAAGATCTTGAAGAATTATTTGAAGCAGCAGTATTATGTTCAAGCAAAACAATGTATCCTGACTGGCTCAGCTTATCAGGTGAAGGATATGTAGCTTCAATCTACAAAAAATATGGAGAAATCATCTCTCCAATGGGATGCCGGGCCTTTTTATCACCTTGGTATCGTCGAGGAGGAATGCATCCTGCTGATGAAAATGATACTCCCGTATTTGTAGGACGCTTTAATATTGGAGCGATCAGTCTCCACTTGCCTCTTATTTATGCTAAAGCAAAACAAGAAAGTAAACCTTTCTTTGATGTATTAGATTATTATTTAAACTTAATTAGAAAGTTACATTTACGAACATATGATTATCTTGGTGAGATGAAAGCCTCTGTTAATCCTCTTGCTTATTGTGAAGGAGGCTTCTATGGTGGGCATCTTGGTCTACATGATAAAATCAAACCTATTTTAAAATCTGCTACTGCTTCTTTTGGAATAACTGCTTTAAATGAATTAGAACAGTTAGCACATAAAAAATCATTAGTTGAAGATGGTTCATTTGCTTTAAAAACAATGGAACATATTAATCAAATGGTTGAAAAATTCAAAGAGGAAGATGGTCGTTTATATGCTATTTATGGGACCCCAGCAGAAAACCTCTGTGGTCTTCAAGTGCAACAATTCCGAAAAAAACATGGTGTAATTGAAAACGTTAGTGACCGTGATTATGTCAGCAACTCTTTCCATTGTCATGTTTCTGAAGAAATTAGTCCTATTGAAAAACAAGATAAAGAAAAACGTTTTTGGGACTTATGTAATGGCGGTAAGATTCAATATGTCAAATATCCAATCGATTACAACATGCAAGCTTTTAAAACCTTACTTAAACGTGCAATGAGATTAGGCTTTTATGAAGGTGTAAATCTATCATTATCCTATTGCGATGATTGTGGCCATGAAGAATTAAATATGGATGTTTGCCCAAAATGTGGAAGTAAAAACTTAACAAAGATAGATCGGATGAACGGTTATTTATCATATTCACGAGTTAAAGGGGATACGCGTTTAAATGATGCAAAAATGGCAGAAATTGCAGATCGGAAATCAATGTAATGAATTATCATAATATAACAAAAGATGATATGTTAAATGGTGAAGGGCTCCGAGTAGTTCTTTGGCTTTCAGGATGTACCCATCGATGTCCGGGATGTCACAACCCTCAAACATGGGATGTCACTAGCGGTATTCCTTTTGATGCTGAAGCTAAAGCTGAAATCTTTACAGAACTTGATAAAGATTACATTTCTGGAATTACTTTCAGTGGTGGTGATCCGCTCCACCCTTCCTCAATTAATGAAGTTGGTCAATTGATTAAAGAAATTAAAGAACGTTATCCTGATAAAACAATTTGGCTATATACCGGTTTCCAATTTGATGATATTAAAACGATTGATTTTATCAAAAATATTGATGTAATCGTTGATGGGCGCTTTGAAATTACCCAATTAGATCCTCAATTACATTGGAAAGGTTCTGCAAATCAACGTGTAATTGCAGTAGGCCCAACGCTTGCTTTTAATACAATTATTCTTCATGACGATAACTAGGATGGCCATAGCCACCCTAGTTTTTATATATAATACAAATCCTGACCTAATGCTTTTAATGCACTTTCATCCGTAATCAAGTAATTGCCTCGTTTAACCTTACAAAGATACCCACACTGACAAAAGTCATTTAAGACTCGCTGTAACTGACGATAACTGCACCCGATCATTTCTGCTACTTGAACAAAATTATCCTTGATGATCAATTGTTGAGCACTCGAAATAAGATATGAAGCTAAACGATTTTCAACTGGATAATTAATTGAAATAGCAGTATTATGATTAGCATGATATAGCCGATTTGAAAGTGTTCGTGCTAAATAACGCATAAATATTAAATCATGTAATAAAATATCTTCATATTGCGCCACTGATATTCTAAAACAAACTGTATTTTTGAGTGCGTAAACATCATTAGTGACTTCATGATGATTTAGAAATTCAACTTCTCCAGTAACTGTGATTGGATTAGAAAAAGCTGATAAAACTGTTGTTCCATTCGCAGTCGTTCGACAGCTTTTAATTCTTCCAGATACAAGAATATATAAATATTCTAATATCTGCCCTTGATGTAATAGATGTTCAGCCTTAGAAAACTCACATAATTCAAGATACTGATAATTATCATCACTCATCATCTGCTCAACTTTAAGCAAATTGATATAATACTCTCGATTTTTCATATATATCACCACCTTAAATATGACATATGTCGTATTTAAAAGCAATATCTTTTCTTTATAATAAATTTGGAGGTGTTAACTATGTATTTATTATTATCTTTTTTATGTGGTTTAATCGTATCGACCATGAATATTTTTAATGGTCAACTATCTGCCCACTGTGGTGCTTATCTAGCAACCGTTATTATTCATTTGATTGGTTTAATTACTTTTACCTTGATCATGTTTTTAAAAAAGCAAGAAATCTCCTTTAAACATCATTTACCCTTTATTTTATACACTGGCGGAGTAATTGGTGTACTAACTGTAATTTTTAATATTATCGCTGTCAATAATATTGGTGCAGCTTTGTTAACAGCATTAGGCTTACTGGGTCAAATGATTATTTCTATCATCCTAGAATCTAAAGGCTGGCTAGGGTCATTAAAAAGAAAACTAACACCACTTAAATGGTTAAGTTTAATAATTGTCACAATTGGAATTGGAGTGATGGTTAAATGATTGCAATAATATGTGCAATAGCTAGCGGTATGACTATTGTTTTAAGCCGTTCCATAAATGGATATTTAGCAAAAAAAATCGGTCCTTATCAAAGCACTTTCTTTAATTACTTTACTGGTTTGCTTACTAGTTCAATTCTCTTATTTTTTACCCTGTTACCAGCATTCAAAAACATTTCATTTACAAAGATAGATCTAATAATGTTAGTTGGAGGAATAATTGGTGTCTTTAATGTTCTAATTTTAAACATCGTCGTTTCCAAAGTTACTCCAATCAAGCTAACTCTAATTACTTTTATCTCTCAATTACTTAGTGGAATGATACTAGACTATTATATCTATCACGTCTTCACCCTTAACAAATTGATTGGTTGTATTATCGTCATTATTGGATTAATTATATATCAATCTGCTGATATAAAAGTCATTTCAAATGAAGAAATTAATTCTATCTAATAATTTTCCTAATTATTTTAGATTGTCGTTGACAATCTTTTTCATGATTTTATTCAAATATTCTAACTTAGCTTTTTCATATATCTAACACATTTGTAAAAAACAGACCATTACTATATTGAGATCATAAAATCCTCATAATTTCCTTATAAAAAATTCAAAATGATAACTACAAGTAATAACATACCGTTCGCTTATATTTTCCTTTGTACTTCATTCTCCTATAAATTAAATAGCTATCTCTTTTTATCATTTCTCTCACCTCATATAGTATATTTTGTAAAGATAAGCAAAAAAATTAAAATAATAACTTCTTATTTAAATAACGAATATAAATGACACACATGATAATCGATGCCATAGAAGCAATAGGTGATGCAATCCCCATATGAAATAAAGTAATTCCGCTCAATTTACTAATTACTAAAGTTAATGGAATTCTTAAAATAAAGGTTGCCAGCAAACTATGAAGCATCGTAAAAACAGTATATCCACCACCATTTAAATAACCATTATAACAAAAGATAAAACTTGTACATAAACAATCAAAAGAATATGTTTGTAAATATAAAGCCGCATTTTTAATTACTGCCTGGTCACTAGAAAAAATTCGTGTGAAAATACTTCCATCAAATTGACAAACAATTGTCACAATCAATGAAATCGAAAGACAAAAAGCAATCCCATAACGCATTGATTTATACGCTCGTGAATACTGCTCGGCCCCAAAATTTTGAGCTGTCATCGTTGCAACAGCATTACCTAAGGCAATTGCTGGTAACATTAAAAATTCAATCAATTTTTCAACAACTCCAACAGAAGCACTAGCAACTAACCCCATACCATTGACGATTACCGTAATCAACAAAAAAGAAATACCAACTAAAGCACTTTGCAAGCCGATTGGTAACCCAACTTTTGTGATTTTCGCAATCATCGGAAGATTAAAACTAATATCTTGGCGATTAAACTTAAAACCTAATCCTTTATATTTTAGATAGATCAATGAAAAAATAAAAGCTCCTGCTTGTGCTAATACCGTTGCAATAGCAGCTCCTGCTGCTCCCATTTGATAACCATCTACCAAAATAAAATCTACAATAACATTTATTACACACGCAATTGCAACAAATAAAAGAGGTGTCTTACTATCACCTAAACCTCTTAAAATAGCACTAACTGCATTATATCCTACAATAAAAACAGTTCCTAAACTACAAATATATAAATAACTTCTAGTTGCACTGATTGCATCGTTAGGTGTATGCATTAATCCTACAATCTGATGATTAGTCAAAAATAATATAATTGAAATAGTCACAGCAATCATAGTAAACAACACAACTGAAGAACCCACTGTTGCAGCTAATTCTTTTTCCTTTTTAGCTCCAAAAAATTGTCCTAATAATACTGTGATCCCTGTTGTAAACCCAAGGATCAGGTTAGTTAGCATCGCCATTGTTTGACTACCGATAGAAACTGCTGAAACATCACTTGTTGTAGCGAAATGCCCCACCACAAATAAATCAGCAGCTCCGTATAATACTTGTAATAAGTTTGATAACATGAAGGGAATTGCAAAGAGCATCAAACTTTTAAAAACACTTCCATTTAATAATTCATCATTCATATTTTCCTCCTAAAAAAAGCTGGATAAAATAGTGGTTTGACCCACTACCTTATCCAGCATAATTTCTTATACCCTCCGGTAAGCAAGAAAATTTTACCAAGTTTGCCCTTAACTGTCAAACTTTTTATTTATTTAGTTTCTCTTAAGCAATATTAAGAAAGGTTTAATTTTATTAATTGAATAAAGTGGTACAATTCAAGTATGAAGAAACTACTAATAATCTGTTTAGTCCTCCTAACAGGATGTACTAACGCAAACGCAAAAGTAAATAAAATCGAACATCAAGATATTTTTGATCAAGTCCAATTAAGTGATTATCAAAATGTTATGATCGTAGCTCATCCTGATGATGAAACTATTTGGGGTGGAATGCATTTACTAAAAGATAAATACTTGGTTGTCTGCCTAACTAATGGTGATAACGAAATACGTTCTAAAGAATTTAAAGAGGTGATGAAAAAAACACAGAATACCGGACTTATTTTAAATTATCCTGATAAGACAAATGGTAAGCGGGATAATTGGAAATCATCATATCAAAAAATTGAAGACGATTTAAATTATCTTTTATCGAAACAACATTTTAATCTCGTTGTTACTCACAATCCTAAAGGTGAATACGGCCATCAGCATCACAAGATGACAAGTGCAATTGTTACAAGTATTGCTAAAGATCTAGCAATTACTAATAATTTAAAATATTTTGGTCTTTATTATCGAAAAACTAACCCTATCTTGCCAATGAAACCAACCTTTGATGATGATCTTACCAAACAAAAATTAGAATTAGCAGATTGTTACTCCTCTCAAAAGAAAGTCTGCCATAACTTAGGACATATGTTCCCATATGAAAACTGGATCAGCTACGATGAGTGGCATTGATCCAGTTTTTTATCTAATATTTGTTTTATCAATCAAACGATAGTAATCTAACTTTCGTTCAAGATTCTCTTCATAATTTAATTCAAAGTAACAGGCATATAAAATATCAAAAATATATAAAATTGATAATCTAGTTGAAAAAGATGAAATTTTTTTATAATGATTTTCACCAGAGCTAATATATAGGTGATGATCCGGTTTCACTTCTTTTATAGGATAATTATATGAGGAAATTAAAATAATTGGTGTTTTCCGTTCCTTCAAGATTCTAAATAAGATATCTGAAATAATTCCTCTACCGCTATATGAAACAATAATCGCTAGATGTGAGTTATCACTAGAAGCAGCCTGAAGTCGTTGTTGATATTCATCAATCGGCACATTTATACTCACACCAATTTCCTGCATTTGAAATTGAAAGTTTTGTGCAAAGTAAATATTTCCAGCTGATGTATATACATCAATGACTTGAGCCTTTTTCATTGTTGAAACGACTCGCTTAAGCTGGTCTAAACTAAATAAGTTAGCAGTAGAACTTAAGGTTTGTTCATAATCTTCTTTTAGCTTATGAATAATTTCATAATGTGTCTGAAATTGCTTAACAGGAAAATTAAAGTCAAAATTCTCTGTACTTTTTAAATACTCTTCTAAAGAACTAGTGATTTTTAGCTTCAGATCAGCAAACCCTGATAATTCAAGCTTATCACATAAGCGATAAATCGTTGCTGTTGAGACATAACAAACTGTGCTTAAATCTTTTGCAGTCATTTTTAAAATACGATCTGGATGCTCTAAAATATAGTCTGCAATGATTTTTTCATTATTCGATAGAACTTTACTATTCTTTAATTTCATTAATATATTCATCTTTATTCACCACTTTTATTTTACAATAAACAATACCAAAAAACAGTATTATTTATGTTTTAATATGATGCTAAAAAACTAAATTTAATACTTAGTTTCTTTTATTATCACTATTTTTAATTCTTAAAGCTAATAATTCTAATAAAACATATTCTTAAGTTTGTTCAACTTTAATGATTTTAAAATTAAGGTACTGTAGCTCTTGACCAAACGATTTTATTACCTGTTTTTAATAGTTCATAATTAAGCAACAAGTCATTATAAATTACAATTACTGGTGATGAAAGAATACTCATGATAGCTTGTATCAATAAAGCTAAGCGTTTTTTGTGTTCCTTCAGGAATACGACTCAAATGTACACGTTCAGCAAGTGGTAATGATAAAAATTTTACTTCACCAGCAAAGTTATTACAACCTGTTAATAACTGTCCATTAATGACTGTCCCTATTTCCACATTTAAACCCTGTAGCTAAAATAAAAATACTAATGATTAATATTTTACAATATGTTTATTGTATTTGCATTTTAAAATTTGTTTAAAGTTTATACCACTTATCCCCCTCAATAAAAGATGAATAGACATAGCCATTATCAAACACTCCAAATATAGAAATCGCTATACAATCAATTTCTAAAAAATGTAACAGTACTATATTTAAAACATCATAAATACCTTGAATTATAATACTATCCTTAATAATCCGCTTTTCATAAATCATCAATAACTCTTTCCCATATAGATGGTAATCAATAAAATTCTTATTATTATCCTGATATACTAATAAATATAAGGTAAGATTATTAGTGTTTTTATTAATAATTTACGGTGATAATTTTATTATTGTTTTATTGTTATTTACCTTATCTAATAATAGTGATTCTTTGATAAACTCAAATAATTTTAAACAATCATAGCTTGCAAATATTAGCGTTGGAATTTTTAAAACTAATTTATTAGGTAGTATTTTTTGTATCCTTGCACATTGGTAAGATATTTGTGGAGCTAAGAGCAGAACATCAAAATCCAATGCTGCTGCCAAGACCTTTTCCCAGCCAACTGCTTGAAATTGATAATTCAATTCTAATAATTCTGCCGTTTGGCTAAGTTTTTCAGCAAAATAACTAGTCGTCAAACCGCTAGAGCATGATAATAAAATTTTTAAAACAGGTTGTTTGATCGTGTTATAAATACATTCTATCATCTCTTCAAAAAGTCTTTTAGCGTGTCCTAAATTTTGCATTTGAAAATGAATATAAAATTCTAATTTATTGTCATTATTATTCATGACACAAAGCTCAATAATATTAAAACGATTAAAGGTTACACGACTTAAACTATTTTCAGCTTCAATAAGTATAATATTGGAATCATTATCATTGAAATACAATTTATAATCCTTACTAGTTTGTAGTAAGATCCATTTTTTAAAATACTCTACATAAAGCTCGCTTAAAAATTCATCCATAAAATTATCTCCTAGAGACAAGCTATTCGTTAATGATTTCAAGCGCTCGTTTTAGCACATTGGCACCATTCATCATTCCATAATCACGCATATTAATTACTTCTACGGGAACTTTACCCTCAGCGGCTTTTTGCAGACCTGTTAACTGATGCCTAACTTGTGGCCCCAACATAACAATATCCCAATCTAATAAAACTTTTTCCGCCTGCGTAAACCCCATTGCTGTGACTTCTAATTCAAGCTGTTGTTCTTTTGCCGCTTTTTCCATCTCTCGAACAAGTATACTCGTTGACATACCAGCATTACATACTAACAATATTTTCATCTCATTCACCCCTATTTATTATAAAAATCATCGTACATTTTAAGCGCTGCAGCTAATACTTTCTCTCCATTCATCAATCCGTAATCACGCATATCAATAACATCAAACGGAATCTTCCCTGCTAATATTTTCTTAACATTAGGAATAACATAACGAACTTGCGGTCCTAACAGTAATACATCAAATTCGCCTAAATGCTGTTCCAATGTTTTTTCACCAATCGCTTCAACACTGACTTCCAGTCCTCTATTATCGGCTTCCTCTTTCATCTTGTTCATTAATAAGCTGGTAGACATCCCTCCAGCACATGCTAACATAATTCTAATCATTTTCTTTTCCTCCTTGACTCCATTGTAAAAACTATTTGGATATAAAAAAATCGTTTTCTATTAAAACGAATTTTTCTTTTAATATATTGCCCTATTTACATAAAAATTATGAGAAATTTATTTCATCATTATAAGAATAACTACCAGTTCTAATAGTTATATCTTAATATCAAACCAAAATAAATTACATAAAAAAGAGAAGATACTGCTACCTTCCCCTGAATTCCTAATCTATATCTTAATAATAATGACGTTCAAATGTAGCATATTTCTTATTTAAAATGATATATGCAACAATCAAGATAATTCCAGCACCAGCACAAATAGCACCATCTAAACGTAAACTCCCTACCGGAATATCAATGCTCATTCCTAATAGACGATTTCCAATAGTAAACTCCATTGCACTAACAACTAATGGCATAAATAAACCAACTACAATACCTGAAATAACAGCAGCGATTCCACTAAATAAAGTCCATTTATAAAATGATTTATTAATCAAACCAAGTAAAACTGCTGTTAAAATAATTCCCACCACACAAATAATTCTCGTTGGAGTATCACTTAAAGTTTTATAAGTTTTAATAAATTTTTGTGTTCCTGGTGTTGTTTTTTGGACCTTTTCAACGGTACTTACAATTTTATTTTGTAAGGCACCATTTTCATCAGTAATCTTACTTTGAATTTGTTCACGCTGCTCTGTAGTGATTTTTTTACCAATTGCTTCTTCGATTGCAGGAATATTTTCATCAACAGCTTTAGATAATTGTGCAGCAATCGCAGCAGTATCAACATCACTACCATTTGCTACAGCTGCTGTAATTTGATCTAATAAATCGCTCGTCACATCATTTAAAGCACTATTATTTTTTACTGCTTCCTCAACTTTCTTGATATTTTCATTACTTACATCAGGAAATGCTTGATTAAGTACTTCTTCAATCCCGTTACTTGCCTCTTGAACAACGACAGCATTTGTAATTGCTTTAGTTGACATTGTCTTAATTGATAGATTAACACATAGGAGCATAATCAAACATAACATGACAATTGTTAATACTACATTTCCAAATTTCTTCATTTCTTTCTCCTCAATAAGATGCCTTGTTCCAATTTCTAAACTATAAGATATCTTTTCTAATGTATTTATTATAGTTTTTTTTATCTCTTAAGTCAAAAAGAGTGCCAAATCACACTCTAATTATACCGTTTTCTGCGGTTTGTATCTTTAACAATATAAATTGGTCGAGCTTTATTTTCCATATAATCTTTAGACACATATTCTCCTAATATTGCAATTAATAACATTTGTGTTCCACTTAAAAATAAAATTAAACAGACAATCGTAGTATATCCACCTACGCTATTTCCAAACATCAATGTTGAAATCGCTGTATATAACGATAAAATAATTGAACCAACAAATAGGATAACACCAAATATTCCTGCTATCTTTAGTGGAGCAGTAGAAAATGAGAAAATTCCTTCTAAAGCATAAGAAAATAAGCTTTTAAAATTCCATTTAGTAGAACCAGCAGCCCTTTCTACATTATTAAATGGTAACCACTTTGTCTCAAAACCAACATATGAAAATAAACCTTTCATATAACGATTATACTCTCTAATTTCTAAAATTGAATCAACCATAAGACGACTCATCATTCTAAAATCTCCTGCGCCATCACTCATATCCAATTTTGATAATTTTTGCATCACCTTATAAAATGACTTACTTAAGAAATTTCTTAATCTACCTTCACCCTCACGATCCATTCTTTTTCCCGCACAACAATCGTAACCTTCTTGACTTACTGCCTGATACATCGGTGCCAGCAATTTTGGGGGATGTTGAAGATCTGCATCCATGATTACACAATAATCACCGGTTGATTTTTCCAAGCCAGCGAACATCGCTGCTTCTTTTCCAAAGTTGCGAGAAAATGAATAATAGTCACAATGGTGATCTTTAGCACAGATCATCTTTAATAAATCAATTGTATGATCATGACTACCATCATCAATAAATAAGATTTCATAATCAATATTTTCAATCGTTTCAAGTTCTTTAGTCACTTCCTTATGGAATAATGGAAGTACTTCCTCTTCATTATAACAAGGTACGATTACACTAATTTTGTCCATATTCATGTCCTCCTTTGGCAGCAAAAATCTTAAACTTGCATAGCCCATAATTTGAAACTACTGTAATTACACTAACTACTACTTTTGATAACATCTCATTTGCAGATAATAACTGAATAAAAATAAATAATAATCCGCTTTCAACTAATAATGTCCCTAATCTTAAAATAAAGAATTGATAAGCTTCTTTTCCAGTTTCATTAGCACTTTTAAAAACAAAATGTTTATTAGCCCAAAAAGCGAAGATAACAGCACCAACCCAAGAGATTACATTTGCAAAAAGCCAGCCCTGATCCATCATTGTAATCACAAACCAATAAATTACAAAGTTAATTAGCGTTGTGCATCCACCTACAAATACATAACTAATTAATTCTTTCAAATCCTTTTTCATTCTTTTTCCTTCTCCCTTGAAATACTAACCATATAAAACCCACACCACTACAAACATAACCAACATTTTTCATTGGAGCTTTAAATATAATTCTAATCTGGTGTTGTCCTTTAGAAATCTTTGCTCCTAAAAATGCTTTATTTACACACTCCTTAGCAACTTCTTTGCCATCAATTAATACCGTATAGCCATTTTGATACGGTAATGAAGTAACTAAATAGCCATCATTACTAACATTGATTGTTCCTTCTACAAGATTGCCATCTTGATTATACGAGCCAACTAATGCATCAATTTCTTGATTACGGTTTTTGATTACATCATAGTCAATCGTAGAAACTTTTATATTCTTTAAATCATAACGTCCATTACTGAAACTAATACTAAGTTGGTCAAGCAATTCATTTTGACTTAAAACATATGTAAAATGCGTATTATGATTTGGATAAGCAGCACTTGAACTAGATAACTTATTTTTTACCCCATTAATCGTAATACTCGTATCTTTACGCTTAATTAATTTAACTTTAGCTAAATCAAATTCCACAATTAAAATCTTATTAGTTAAATCTTGATTGATCCCTAATTCTAATTTACCCGTCTTTTTAGTGTTAATACGATAGCCATCATTTAATTTAGTTATTTGTAAATTATCGCTTTTTTCTTTTACAACTGTTTCTAGTGCAACCGTAGCTGCCTTACTTTGATAATTACTCTGACCGCCTGCAACAACCACATTATTATAAATAGTGTCTAATGTTTGTGGGTAATCTAGACGATCAAACTGCACAACATCATAGCTATTACTAGTTGCATAAACAAGCGGCAATACTTTATCATTTTGATATAGATTATTACCAATTGCTTGATATCCCATCGGTACTACATTTTCACTATAGAGCGTCTTCACTCCCATCATTCCTTGAAAGAAAATATTTGAATTTGATAGACAAGCGACACGATTTTTAATACTAATAGGATTTTTAATAATATCGTAATAAAAATGATTATAGAGACTATTACTAACGGAACTATAGATTGAACTTCTAAGCTCGTTATTACTAACTTGATTGACAGTGTTCAATGACTGTTTAAAAATATCATATCGACCATCTTTTTCTACTTTAATATTTTTTAAATTCGAAACTTGTTGATAAGTGTCTTTTGTAACAAAACTCTCTTTTTGATTATTAACATAGCTAATTATTAAAGGCATTACCAACAATAAATATAAAGTTCGTTCAGTTATTCTTAGATACAATAATATCCCAACCAAACAAATTATAATATCTAAAATAACTAATGGCTCTTTATAAAATAAGACAATTGGTAAAATAAGTAGCACAATTAATTTTAAATCCAATTTAATTTGTGATTGTTTATACTCATTGATTGTTTGAATTACTACATAAATAATCAATGGTGTAAAAGGAAGCAAAATCTTGGCCCGAGGATATAAAAAACCATTTAAGACAAAACTAAAGATCGGGATAAATAATAACAATAATAGCCAGATCGATAATTTTCTCGTTTCTTTTAATTTTAAGCTTAGAACTAAACCTGCCCATGCAACAAAGCCTAATCCACAACCATAAGCATTATACAATAGGGCTTTAAAATCACCTCGTGGCACTACTAACGACATCAAATCAAGTGAGCCGCCACTACTTTGATGGTTTTCCAGCATAACATAGGCAGTTGGAATTAAAAGAATTCCACAAATAAGCACTCCGATCAATAACGGCTGAATAAATAAACATAACTTTTTAAAAGTAATTAGGTTTTTCAATCGATACATTTCAAAACAATAATATGTAAAAATTGTTAGTAAAGCTGAAATTGCAAAAAAATAACTATTTGCAATTATTAGAACCACTGCTCCAATTAATAACCCTTGCTTTTGATTTTTAATATATGTATCTACCGCGATCAATGCCAAAAGCACTCCAGGCATATAATCAACAAACATGATTTGGCGGTGACTTTGGAATAATACAGAAGAAGATAATAATAATACAGCTCCAACTATACATAGCGTTGTGCTAAACTGTTTGCGTTTCAACCATATATAGGTCAGGTTAACACTTAAAACTAAATTTATTATCATATAGGTAATTATAATATCTTTCATTGCTATTCCAGGAATAAGACAGCCAATTAATATGTCAGGTCGAAACAATCCATAATAAGATATATTATAAATATTTTGACCACCGCCGATATTAAATGCAAAATCGGGGAAAAATGATTTTGTCTCTAACATCGTCTTCCGAATATAATCAGCTAGATTGACATGTTGCGATAGCCAATCAGTATTAGCTCCAAAGATACTAGAAGAAGGCGTGATGACTATGATCATCACTAAGGTTAAACATGTTAAAAATATAATTGGGTAAAACTGCTTTTTTTTCATTACTATCATTCTCCTGCTCACATTATCGTATATATTCCTTAAGAATCACCTAAAGAACATCTAAATATTTCTTAATTTTCATTTTACTATCTTCTTAATTTCCATTATGATGTATAATAAATACGAAAGTTGGTGAATATATGACGAACAATAAAATTTTAATTGTCGATGACAATCCTGAAATTAGAGAAGTATTAAATGTTTTGCTCTCAAGTGAAGGTTATGATGTGATTGAGGCTAAAGATGGCCAAGAAGCAATTGATATGGTTAGTGATGATATCGATTTATATATTCTCGATATTATGATGCCTATAATCAATGGTTACCAAGCCTGTGTTGAAATTAGAAAAAAATCTAACGCCCCAATCTTATTTTTAACAGCAAAAGGTCAAGAAAGTGACAAAACACTTGGTTTTTCTAGTGGTGGGGATGATTATTTATCAAAACCATTCTCTTATAATGAATTAACGACAAGAGTGAAGGCATTGTTGCGTCGATACTATGTTTATCAAGGTAAAATGGAAAAAGAAGAAAATAATGATGACAACATTGTTTACAATAATATTACTATTAATCCTAACAGTGAAGCAGTGTATCTAAACGGAGAACAAATTGAATTAACTTACCTAGAATACCAAATTCTTTATCTTTTATTAAGTAATCGTAAAAGAATTTTTTCAACGCAAACATTGTATGAGAGTATTTGGAATGAACCTTATTATTATAGTGCTAATAACACAATTATGGTTCATATTCGAAATCTTCGTAAAAAAATAGAGAGTGATCCTCAAAATCCAAAAATAATTAAAACAATTTGGGGTAAGGGTTATCGTTGTGATTAAAAATTTCTTTAATAAATTAAGTATTCAAATTAGTGCCATTATCATTATTTGTGGAACCTTAGGGGTGGCAACTTTTTGTCTACTTTATGCCGGTAAAGAAAGTTTCTTTGAATTTACCCAAAACTTAGGGGTCATCTCTGAAAATACTGAAGCTTATGCAAATAATATTGAAAATCAAATTATTGATCAAAATGTATCAATTACTGATGTCGATACTCTAGATAAGATCTTAGGTACTAGCGATATTTATAGTGTCAATCTATATAATAAGGCTGATAACCTTGCCATTACTGGTTCTTTTGCTACCATGCTTGACAATTTTATCATCGGTTCAACAGTATATGATACTGAAGCAATTTATAACGGTGACGATTATAGTACAGAAATTGAGTTAAAAGATGGAACCATTGAAATGTATGTTTACTCATATGCTTTAGCTAAATTAGTCGTTCCTTACATCGTTGCCTCAATTGTCATTGCCTTATTTACCTTTTTACTTCCAACCTTTTTATTTATTCGACGTAAAGTAAATTATATGACAACATTAAAAAATGAAGTTACAATTATGTCACAAGGTGATTTAGACCATACAATCAAAATTAATAGTAATGATGAAATTGCAGAATTATCTAATCAAATTGATAATCTTCGCCTAACCTTAAAAGACAACTTTGCTACTGAAGAAGCTAATCGCAAAGCTAATTATGAATTAGTTACAGCACTTTCTCATGATTTGCGAACTCCTTTAACTTCTTTAATGGGATATTTAGATATTATTAGACTAAAGAAATTTAAAAATGAAGATCAATATAATTTATATTTGAAAAATTCAATTGATAAAGTAAATCAAATTAATGAACTAGCAAATAAAATGTTTGAATACTTTCTCGTCTTTAGTAAAGATCAAGATACTGAATTATCTAAGATGTCACTCGGCGTAATTTACGAATATATTTTAGAAAATATTGGTGTCTTAGAAGAAAATGGTTTTGAAGTAATCAAAAACATTAAGCATTCTGATTACTTTATTCGCGGTAATATTAATTTAGTCAAACGAATTATTAATAATGTTTTTTCCAATGTCTTAAAATACGCAGATATTAAACAGCCCGTTTATATCACTTTATTGATCGATGAAGATATTGAAAATCTAGGCTTAACGATTAAAAATACAAAAAAACATAGTGCTAACTATATTGAAAGTAATCAAATCGGTCTTAAAAGTGTCCAACAAATGATCAAGATTCACGATGGTACTTTTACAGTTCTTGACGAAGAAAGTACTTTCACAGTATCAATTACAATTCCTTTAATGCAATAATTAGTGTATAATGTTGCTATAATTTTAATTAAAAGGAGATATTATGCAGGCAATAGCAAAATTTCATAAAGTATCTAAAGAACAATTTATAATTGATTTCAAGGACAGTTTTCCTAAATATGATGAGGCAGCCATTAATGATATATATGCTTCAATTAAATTACCTAAGCGCGCTACTATCGGTTCTGCGGGTTATGACTTTTATACCCCTATCGATTTCATTTTAAAACCTCATGAAACAATTAAAATTCCTACTGGAATTAGAGTTTCTATCAACGATGGGTGGGTTCTTGCTATCTTTCCAAGAAGCGGACTTGGTTTTAAATATCGTTTACAATTAAACAATACAGTTGGAATCATTGATAGTGATTATTTCAATAGTGACAACGAAGGTCATATTTTTATTAAAATAACTAATGACAGTAATGAAGATAAAACAGTTGAATTAAAAGCTGGCCAAGGTTTTGGACAAGGAATCTTCCTACAATACGGTATTGTTGAAGATGACAATACGACTGATGAACGTAATGGCGGTTTTGGTTCAACAACTAAATAAAAAAATCAGATGGTTGATTATAGTGAACCATCTGATTTTTTTATAAGTTATTTTTATTTTCTTGATAATGTTGTTTAAATTTAATTGCTATTATTAAACAAACAATAATTCCTATTAAAAATGGAATCGCTGAAAAAAAGGCAACGTACGGTGGAAAACTAGTCGTTTTATGATGTTCAATCAAACAATATTGATATGCCACAACAATACATAATAAATGTGATAAAAATAAAGTCAACCCCAAAAAACTATAATACATATACTGATAAAATTTCATTTCATCCACCTCCATATGACTTTGTTATGATTCATTTATTCCTTCTTTTATCATTATAACATAGTATTTTTTATCAATTCCCATGATTCCCTATTTATTTACAAAATCTTTAGTAATATGTTATCTTTTTTGATAATATATTAGTATAGGAGGGAATTATTATGGATATTTTAATGAAATATGCTAAAAAGAAAACTGTTTTTATTTTATCGACAGTTTTGTCAGGGATAGTTACATTATTGTATTTAATCTCAAAATTCGGTCCAACAACATCATCTAATGTTAATATCAATGATATTAATGAATTAGCTGGAACGATTGGATCAATGGTTACAATTATTCAAATTATATTTTATCTATTTATTATATTGGCCATTGTAACCGCCATTCTTAGTGGAGTTTATTTTTTCAAAAAAAATAAGCAAGAATACGTGATGCTAGGGGAATTCATCGTTTCATGTATCAACTCAATATTATTACTATTATCAATGTCCGGAATCAATGCTATTTGTAAGATTCTTAGAGTTGCAATTAGTGGTGATTATTCATCACTTATGACTATGAATTCAGCACGATTACTTAGTTCCGTAACTAGCGCTGCAAGCAACCTTAAATATTTTATGTATTTATCAATTTTTGTATTTATTATCAATATTGTTTTATTATTAATTGTTAAAAAAATTATTAATATTGAAGGGTTTCATTTCAATTTTGATGAACCAGTTGTAACTGCTGTTCCAGCTCAAGAACCTGTTCATGAAGATTCTACAACTGTCGAAGACGATTCTACGATAGCTGATAATGAGTTAACACAAGAAAACGGAGAAACTGAAACTAACACGGTTGAACCTAATGCTTCTGAAACTAAACCGGCAACTATCAATACACAAAAAATCAAAGACTTCTTTAAAACAAAAAACGGAAAAATAACGATTGGTGTTGCTGCTGCTCTTATTGTTTGCTTTGGTGGTTATAAAATATATGATACATTCTTTAATTATACTAGTATTGATCTAGGTAAAAATATTACTGTTGAATTTACCGGGAAAGACGGAAGTGGTTATATAAAAGATGTTGAAAGCAATATCGATTATGACAAAAATAATTCTGATTTATCTAACTTTGTTAGCAGCACTTATACTGACTATGATTTTTCTGGAGATCTATCTAATGGTGATAAAATAACTGTAACGATTAAATACTCAGAAGAATTGGCTAAAGCAAATAAAATCAAAGTAACTAATGATTCTAAAACTTTTACTGTTAAAGGTCTAATTGAAAAATTTAAAGATAGCAGTAAAATACCAGAAAAAGTTATTACTCAATTAAAAAAAGAAGCTGACAAAAACATAAAGAATCGCTATAAAGATGGTTATTCTTTTACTTATAATCATGAATTTAATTCTCTTTGGTTTGCCAAAGGGGAAGATGATGATAACGACAGTGTTATTGCTATATATAAAATTGACGAAACATATACCTCATCATTCAGTGGCCAACAAGACGTTGAAACTTACTATGCCGCAATCTATGTCGATGATGTTGATTCTGCCTATTTAGATGAAAAGTCACATTATTGGTATGGGGCTTCTTTATATGGCAGTGATGGTAAAGAATTATCAGATCTAAATGCATTGGAAACTGCTTTAAAAGAAAAATTTGATGATCAAACTTTAGAATTAATCAAATAAAAAACTAAAACCACTTTTTAAAATATTTAAGAAGTGGTTTTTTTATTCCAAATCAAACTGATTATTAAATTATTTTCACTTATCTTAGCAGTTACACTTCCCCCTAAGATCTCAGTAAATTCTTTAACAATAGCTAATCCTAAGCCAGTATTTTGTTTTGTACGAGAAATATCAGAAGTATAAAACTCATCGAATATTTGTTCAACTATGATTGGCTCATCTAATCGATTTTTGAATTGGAAACAAATTTCTGCTCCCGTATTAATAGAAATATAAATATCTCCACGGCTATGCTTCAAAGCATTAATAATTAAATTATCAAAAATTCTCCGTAAGATCCGTTCATTACTAAGCATCTCTATTTTTTTATTACCTTCAATATAGATCATCCGCCCTTGACTATTAAAATCTTGATAATAACAAACTAACTCTTCTTCAAAAATACGATTAATATCTAATAACTTTAATTCAAATTTTTCTTCATTGGAAATGATTTTAGTAAAAGTAAAAAAATCTTCTATCAATTGCGATAGCTGTTTTAACTTATCAATAATAATTGATTCATATTTATGCTGCTCTTCTCCACTTAGCTCATATTTTTGCAACAATTCGACATAGCCCAAGGCCGAAGTTAATGGCGTTTTTAAATCATGAGAAATATTTACAATTGTTTTTTGCAAACTATTATTTTTCTTTTCAATATCAATCTCTAATTTTCTAAACGTTAGCATCATTTCATTTACTTCTTGTAATAATTCTCTAAGTTCAAGATTCCCGTTAGTTGTTGTAATCAAAGCATTAGTATCAAGCCCACTTATTTTATTAATATCATTAGCCGCTTTTCTAATACTTTTTTTAAATTAAAAATATAACAGGTAGCAATAAGCAGTAAAATGATCAAAATTATCACTATTACTAACATTCAGCTACCTCCTGATTATTTAATATTGTATCGTTTAAAATACGTTACTCCTATCATACTTGAAGCGATGATCAATCCAATTCCTGTTAAAATTCCTGTTAACAATGTCTTTATTTCTATCTGTCCAATAACTGCCATGTCCCGAAGAATTGTTTCAAACTCAAATTGCATGATTATACTACCATCAATATTAAAAACAGTAATAATTGTCATTAATAGCATCTGTGATACCATAACTAACACGATTGCGATTGCATTATATCGTGATGTTTTTTGTGTTATTGCGGCAATCATCACTAGTACGCTCATTATACCACAAAAGATCGGCAACTGTCGCAGCATAATTATTGTTATATCTAAAAAGCTAGAATAATGACTCGGTGCATTAAAGATAATATTACCAAAATAACCTAAATAAGTACTGATTGCTATTATTGCTATCCCTAATCCCCATGTCAAAAGGAGCTTAGCGAAATAGTATGTCGTCCGTGAAACATCTGTAGAGATAACATTTTTAGCAGTATGATTAGCTAAATCAACACAAATAACTGCAAAGACTACAAAAATCAGTACATAGTACAGATTCCCATTAACTTTCATCATCCCTTCATCTAATAGCTCATTACTCTCACCAGCTACCTTTCTTACATCTTCTGGAGCTGCTAAATCATCTTCTTTAGTTACTTCTGAATTACTCGTTAACCCGCCACTTATTCCAATATGACCTGGCGATCTTAAATAAATTGAAACACTGCACAGTGCGATGATTGCTAGAAGACAAACATAAATTCCTTTTCCTTTAAAAATCCTAAATAAATCAGCTTTAATGATATTCAACATTCTATTCACCATCCCTAATAATATTTTTAAAATACTCTTCTAACGATACTCCAATTTCACTAATTGCATAAAGTTCAATTCCCTTTTCAACTATTGCCTTACTAACAATGTGTTGTGCATCTAAATAATCATATAGACGAATTTCTTGATCATTTAAGACTTTGTAATTAGCTGTCTTTAGTTCTTCTTCTAATAAGACACTAGCTTTTTTTATATCATTTACCTTAAGTAATAAACAATGACTACACTCATTATCTAACTGTTCTTTTGATAATTCTTTAACGATCTTACCACCTTCAAGAATTCCAAACTTATTTGCTACTAAATACAGTTCTGATAAAATATGACTAGAAATCAAAATCGTTATATTTTCTTGTTGTAATTGCAATAACGTTTCTCTAATCTCACTAATTCCTAATGGATCTAAACCATTGATTGGTTCATCTAAAATTATAAAATCAGGATTATTTAAAATTACCAAAGCAATTCCTAAACGCTGCTTCATTCCTAATGAAAACTGTTTAAATTTCTTTTTACCAGTATTATTTAATTTAACCTTTTCTAGTACTTCCTCAATCTTGTGACGATCAATAATTCCTTTTAAAATACAGTAATACTTTAAATTATCATATGCTGATAAATTAGGATAAAACGCTGGACTTTCAATCATACATCCCATCCTATTTTTACTATCCCTCCTACCCTTTTACTGTATAAAAAAAGAGTTAAATAACTCTTAATCAATTCTTAAATAAGTCTTAATTCCGTTATCCTTTTATTTTATAACCAATTCCCCAGACTGTTTCTATATACTCTTGATTTGGATTAGCTTGTTTTAACTTACTACGAATCTTACTAATATGAACATTTAGCGTATTATCATCACCTGAATCTTCGTGGTCCCAAACCATTTCAAATAAAATATCTTTTGTAAAAACACGAGTTGGACTTTCTAATAATATTTTTAATAGTTTAAACTCAATTTTAGATAAATTTATTTTTATCTCATTACAAGTCACTTTATAACTATTTTCATCAAGAATAATATCTTTATAAGTAATTAGAGCTGCTAGAGCTGATGAAAAAGCTACTTGCCGATGCTTTAATTGTATCTTTACTCTTGCTAAAAGTTCATTATTATCAAATGGTTTGATCAAATAGTCATCAGCTCCCAAAGTAAATAGGTCAAGTTTTGTATCCATTTTATCGATTGCAGTTAAAATAATCACCGGTAAATCTTTCTTCTTTTTGATTTCCTTAATTACTTCCTGACCACTAAGACCCGGTAACATCAAATCCAAAAGTACTAAATCTACATGTTCATCTAATAAAAGTAATGCCTCTGTCCCAGAATAAGCACTAACACTTTCGATACAATTTAATCTTAATAGATCATGAATCATATTATTAATATCATTGTCATCTTCTACGATCAATATTTTTACCATTGTTATACTACATTCCTTCACTTACACAGTGATAGTATAACACAATATACCTCTCCAAGACATATTGGTTTTAAGAGCTTATCTTTGTATTTCTAATAAGAAAAAGAAGTATCTAAGTTTAGATACTTCTGGATTATGAATTATGAGCAAATTGTGAATTATACAATTTTTCATACTCACCTTGTTTTGCTAATAATTCTTCGTGTGTTCCTTGTTCGACGATATCACCATTATTGATTACTAAAATCAAGTCAGCACTCTTAATAGTTGATAGACGATGGGCAATAACAAAACTTGTCCGCCCTTTCATAACCCGCTGCATTGCTTCTTGCAGCATTTTTTCTAAACGGGTATCAACCGATGAAGTCGCCTCATCAAGAATCAAGATTTGAGGATCTTTTAAGATTGCTCGGGCAATCGTTAATAATTGTTTCTCCCCTTGCGAGATGTTATTGGCTTCTTCATTTATATGTGAATTATATCCATCTGGCAGAGTTCTAATAAAATGATGAACATTGGCCATTTTAGCAGCATTAATAATCTCATCTTTGCGAGCATCCAAACGACCATAACGAATGTTATCATAAATTGTTCCAGAATATAGCCATGTATCCTGTAAAACCATTCCAAACATAGAACGTAACTCTTCCCGTGGTAAATCACGAATATCAACGCCGTCTATTTTAATACTACCACCTTTAACATCGTAAAAACGTAATAGTAAATTAATAATTGTTGTTTTTCCTGCTCCAGTCGGTCCAACAATTGCAACCATCTGACCACTTTTAACATTAACATTCAAATCTTTCATTAAGTTTTCTTCATAATAACCAAACTTAACATGTTCAAAATCAACATTTCCAGCCACTTCGCTCAAATGTTTAGGCGGATTAGCTTCCGGTACTTCTTCCGGTTCTTCCAATAACTCAATCACCCTTCCTAGTGCTGCAAAAGCAGACTGAATTTGTGATGATAAGTTAGATATTTGCGATAAAGGATCATTAATTTGCCAAATATAACGAATAAAAGCTTGTAACTGCCCAACTAAAAATGTTCCTGCAATTACATCAGCAGTTCCCACTACAGCAACTGCCCCAATTGCTAAATAAGTAACTAATGCATTTAAAGGTGCAATCGTTGATGAAACGAATTGTGCTTTAAAGGCATTTTCTTTTAAATTTTCATTAATTTTTTTAAATTTTTCAACTGATTCCACTTGTTGATTATATAATAAAATTTCATTATATCCTGTATACATTTCAGTTACAGTACTATTTAATTCACCAAGCGCATCTTGTTGATTTTTAAATAATTTTTGACTTTTTCCTACAACTAGCTTAGTTACTAATAGCGATAATGGAATAATCATCGTTCCAATAATTGCCATCTTAGGATTAATCATATACATCATTGTTAACGCTAAAGTAACAGTTAATACTCCACTGACGATCTGCGTAAAACTTTGTTGTAGAGCGTTAGAAATAGCATCAACATCATTAGTAATTCGACTTAAAACATCTCCAAAATGATGATTATCAAAATATCTTACTGGTAATTTACGAATCTTATTTTGTAAAGCATTACGAAGATCTTCCATTGCTTGCTGAATTGCATTCGTCAAATAAACTACTGAAATCATTTGAGCAACTGTTTTAATAATATAAATGACTACTAAACTAAGTACAATTTTAATAATTGCCCCAAAGCTAATATCCACACTTGTTAAACTACTGCTTTTAGCAACATCGCTCGCTAATTGAGTAGTGATCATTCCTTCAAATGTTGGTGCTAAAACCATTGAAATATTGAAAGCAAAAATCATTAGGATAGCAATAATAAATTGCCATTTATACGGCTTAATAAATGGTATTAAACCCTTTAAACTTTTTTTAAAACTATATTTTTTATGCATTTGCTAATTCCTCCTCACTTAATTGAGAAGTTGCAATCTCATGATAAATTTGACATTCCTTTAATAATTGATGATGTGTTCCTTTTCCTACGACCTTACCTTCATTTAAAACAATGATCTGATCTGCCTCCATAATACTAGAAATTCTTTGAGCTACAACTAGCATGATTGATTCGGTCATTTCTTTTTTTAACTCTTTCCTTAAAATTGCATCTGTTTTAAAATCCAATGCTGAAAAAGAATCATCAAAGATATAAATTTGAGCTTTACGAACTAATGCCCGAGCAATACTTAATCGTTGTTTTTGACCACCCGAAACATTTGTCGCTCCTTCACTGATTTCTTCATCAAAGCCATTTTCTTTTTCCATTATAAATGGATAAGCCTGCGCAACTTTAGCAGCATATTCTACTTCTTCATCACTAGCATCCTTTTTCCCAAAACGAATATTATCAGCAATTGTCCCACTAAATAATACTGCTTTTTGAGGAATCACACCTAATTTATCTCGTAATTCTAATACATCATAATCACGAATATCTTTCCCATTGATTTTAATACTTCCACTACTAACATCATAAAATCTTGGTACTAAATTCACTAATGTACTTTTACCAGAACCAGTACTTCCAATAAAAGCAATCATTTCGCCTTTGTTCGCTTTAAAAGAAACATCCTGAAGAACCGGCTCCTCACCATCAGGATAAACAAAAGTTACATGATCAAACTCAATACTTACTTTTTCATCAAAATCGCTATCTGCAGGTTTATTTTTAATTATTGGATCTAAATTGAAGACTTCTTCAATTCGTTTCGCTGACACCTCAGCCCGAGGATACATCATAAACACCGTACAGAAAAGCATAATCGAAAACATCGCATGGAATAAATAATCCATGAAAGCAACAAGCTGTCCAATTTCTAAAGAACCAGTAGAAATTAGATGAGCTGCTACCCAATATATTGACAAACCAGCAACATTCATCAGCATAAAGAAAATTGGCTGTGTCATGGTCATAATTTTAAATAATTTTTTTGAATATTTAGTAAAGCGATGATTTGTTTCTTTAAACCGTTTTTGTTCATATTGATCATTATTAAAAGCTCTAATTACTCGAATCCCGCTAAGATTTTCTCTCGAAATACGATTCAAGTCATCTAATGAACTTTGTTGATTTTCTGAAATTGGTTTAGTAATCTTCGCTACTACGACAACCCCAAGGATAATCAACGGAATTGTAGCAGCAATAATATATGATAACGGTAACGAAGTCCGCGCTGTCATAATAAAACTAAAAATAAACATAATTGGTGTCATCAAAGCTGTCCGAAGCAATACGTTAACAAATTGTTGAATTTGAAAAGCGTCATTATTCGTCCTTGTAATCATTGATGATGTCCCAATCTGATTAAATTCATTAGCTGTAAATTGTTGTACTTTAGCAAAGATATCATTTCTAATATCACGAGTAATTGCAGTTGATATTTTTGAACAACAATATCCTAGGGCAATGGTTCCACCCACACCGATAAGTGAAACTAAGGCAATACAGCCACCCATCATATAGATGAAGCTAACGTCTTTATTAGTAACCCCAACATCTATCATTGTTGCTACAATGGTCGGAATTCCTAATTCAACTAAAATAAATCCAAAAACTGAAATTACATTAAAAAAGAATAGTAATTTGTAGTTTTTTAAATACTTTAAGATTAATTTCATATTTTTCTCCTTTCATTGTATTGTGAAGCAACATATCATATGATAAACTATAAGGTAACCTTATAGTCAAGGAGTTATTTAAATGAAAGAAAAATTATTAACATGTGGAACTTTTGCTAAAATATGCGGTGTTGAAAAACATGTTCTTTTTCATTATGACGAGATTAATTTATTTAAACCAGCATATGTGAATGATAAAGGTTACCGCTATTACTCGTATCGTCAATATGATACATTTAAAGTAATTATTGCTTTAAAAAAACTCGGAATGTCGTTAAAAGATATTCAAATATATCTTGATCAGCGCAATCCCCAATTATTTTTAGAGTTATTGAATCAACAAGAAGCTAAATTGCTTGAGTATATTAATGAAATGCAGCAGATTCACGAAATGATCAAAAATTTTCAAACATTTACAACTGATGCTTTAAATGCTAATTATGATGAAATCAAAGTAACTTATTTAAAAGAAACTAAATTATTATTATCTGCTAATCTCGAAAACACTACCTCTAAAGGCTTCGCTGACTTTATGAATGATTACACATCTTTTATTGAAAATAATCATATTATTACTGGCGAATTCGTTGGGGTAATGATGAATGTCGAAAATATTCGTAAAAATCAATTATCTAACTACTCTTATTTATTTACAACAACTAATAATCTGAGTGAACAAATATTTGTTAAAAAGGGTGGTAATTATTTATGTGGCTATCATCATGGAAGTTATGATGGTCTCCGTGATTCATATCAAAGAATCCTCGATTATGCAGAGCTTCATAAAATTAAATTAGGTAAATATGCTTTTGAAGAATATATTATTTTTGATATTTGTGAAGCTTCCAAAGATGAATACTTAACTCGTATTACAATTGAAATAGCAGAATAAAAAAGTAGGTATAAGACTCCCAAGTTAAATAACCAATGGGCAGGAAGATCTTAAATTACCTACTTTTACTTATAATTTTTAAAATTTACTAATTCTATCTTATTTTTATTTAACCATTCACTTAACCAATCGGAACAAAGAAAATCACATTCCATAGGTCTAATAAGAGTAAAAGACGAATGTTCCAAAATATACTGATCTAAAAACCCAGGATGGAAAATAGCTACTGCACAAGGATTATTTTTAATAATATCTAAATGCTCTTCCATATATGTACGAGGATCATACAATCCATGTTCATCTAGGCTCATAAATCCTAATCCAGTAATTCCAAATTCTTTTTCCCACTCTTTATCCAAGCTAGGATTTTCAAAGAATAAATTATTTCTTTGAGCAACATTTTTTAAAGCAATAAAGAAATTATTAGAAAATACTGCATGACCTTCAAAATAATCTGGGTCTCTACCTGTGATTGCTCGAAACTTCGCTAATTGAGCTTCCAGCTCAATTTCACATTCAGCAACATTGATCGTATCTACTTGACGAGCCCGAATCTCTTTACTGGAACAAAAATTACCATTTTTCTGGACTAATGACGGAATCAATTTAGGATCACTCAACGGTTTTCCAACACAAATATTACTGTGCTGTCCTAATGCGATATCTAAATCTTTAACCAACTCATACCCATGCTTAGCACTTGCCATATTAGGCATCATTCCAACACTAGTGATTACACCATCTACTACACTTTTATAAATACCATAATTTACGCCCTCGCTAAACCCGAGGTCATCAGCTCTCATTATTAATTTCATATTTCTCAATACTCTCCTTTACTTTTTTTCTTTTTTTATCTATTTCCTGATTATAAACTCGTTTGATATAATCCAATACTTTTCGTCCGTCAAACGAAGCATATAAACTAATAGGCGGAACTGTTATAATTGTCAGATTCTCTTTTAAACGTCGCTCAAGATTTACTTCTTCATAACGAATTTGAGGCTCCAATAAAATAATGTCATAATTTTTATCCTCAAACTGCTCTGTAGTTAGCGATTCAATCTGCCAATCCTTTTCATCACCAATTACTTTTTTCTTCATATCTAGAACAATCAAATCAGACATTGCTCCAGCAACACTATGTAATAATAAAACTTTAAACGGATGTTCTTTAGTAAACTCATTTAATAACATAATTGCTTTATCTAACACAATTTTACCTGCCATCTTAGTATAATCATAACTATCAATCAGCATTAATGGAATATTAACTTTTTGACAGAGCGGCACAAATTCATTTTGTAAATATGCAATATGTGGAGCCAATAAAATAATATCATAATCTACTAGCAAAACTTGGCCACTGACAACATCACTACATTTAATTTGATATTCGTTATAAATGTCTGCTGCTTCCATTTTTTTTACCAAAAGACTAGTCGACATCCCACCACCACAAACCAAAAGAATTTTTTTCATAGCCTCTCTAACCTTTCAATGATTTCTTTAAAATACTGATAATTAGGATTATTGATTAAATTCCACTGAATTGTACTATCGCTAATAATATTGGAAATTATTTTATAAAAGTCATCTAATTCTTTAATTGCTTTATTTTCAATTGCAGATAATAAAATTATTCTAATTTTATGTTTCTTCCATAATAATGGTTTCTTTAAAATCGTAACAGCTACAAAAGTAGCATTAGAAACCGGTTTATTAGAATGCGGAAAAGCAATTAAATCATTGAATTCAGTTGTTGCCAGCGCCTCTCTTTGAAGCACATACTGTTCAAAATCTGCAGGTAGATCATAACTTTTTTTGCACTCATTAATTATTTCATGAATTGCCTCTTCTTTGGAACTAAATGATTCATATGTAAAAAAGAGCTGTTCTGGAAAATAATCTAGTATATTAGCCTGATTTAACTGCTTTAAATTATTTGTTATTTTAATTGTATCCCTTTGATTAATAAGATTATTAATTAAAAAGATTGGAATATTTACTTTAATTGCTAAAGGAACTGTCGTAAAGATACAATCAAACTTAGTTAAACTAATGTTTTCCAGCTCATGCAATGAGCATACTTCAAGATGTTCAATATAATCATTGAAATTTTCTTTAAAGAAATATTCTAATAGACGCGCGCTCCCCACCCCGCTAGAACAAACGACCAAAATATTATTACGATGAAAATTATACTTTTTTTGTTCTAGAGACAAATTAACATGTAAAGCAAAATAAGCTATTTCATCTTCTGATAAAGTACAGTTAAAACGTTGATTGATTACAACACAAGCTTTAACCGCTAATTCATAAGCCATAATCAGCTTACTTTTAATCTCATCCTTTAATGGATTATGCATAAAGGTACCGTACTGAATCCGTTTTACTAATGGAATCAAATGCAAAGATAATGCTAATTGGAGATTTAAATCTGCTTGAAATGGAATATTAGCAACTTTTTCAATTATCATTAACATTTCTTTTACAATATCTAAGATTTCTTGATTTATATAATTATTAGAAAGTTGTTTACTGTTTTTACCACAAAGATGCATAGTTAGATAGGCAACCTCTTCAATTCGATACTCCATTGCCATTATTTTATTCATCAACTCCATAATTGCACAACCTAATGAATATTCTTTCTCTTCTTTAATTTCCTCAAGCCATTCAGAATCAATATTAGCATATTCTTTTTTCATGACCCGATAATAAGCAATATATAAATGCGCAACTAGATTATCTAATACATCATCACTAATTACATAATCAGCATTTGCAATAGATGAAATTACAATATCTCTAATTCGCTGAAGAATATCAAAGTCCATTTGATACTCTTCGAAATGAGCAATTGCACGTCGTTTATTAATTTCATCACCTTCTAAGTACATACCATAATATGCTTTAGTTGTAATTGTAAGATCAAAATCATGTAAATATTCTCTTAATTCTTTTAAACTTTGTTTTAATTGTGTTCGAGATAAATAAAGTTCATCACATAGATCATCGATTTTAAGATAATTATTACAATCAATAAATCGATTAAACAAATAAGCTAATCGTGATTCCTCTTTACCATTTTGATCTCTTTGTAGATATGCTAAAAAAGTTTCTGGTGTTTCAATTGTTAAACGATAACCAAAACTTCCTGATTCTATTTTAGCACCGCAGATATCTTCATTAATATTCTTAATAATAGTGCGAACCGAACGAGTACTCATTTTAATTACGCTTGATAAATTTGAACCACTGACAGTTTCATGATTCATTAGTTCCAAAATTATCATCTTTTGATTCTTATCCATCATCCGCACCTCCGTTTATATTTTATCATAAAGTATGATAAAGAGGCTGGAAATCCAGCCTAATTTTATTCCTTGATCTGTGCTTCTTCTTTAAGAGCGATGTTATCTTGTGTTTTAAAAAATGGATAATATAAAATTGCAGATACAATAATTAAAACAATTTCTAAAATAATTCCTGATACTCCGCAAATTAACCAGCCATCTAATAATACCGGTGTTCCTGTCGCTCCCATTGCAATTCTTGGTAATGAAACCAGACCACTCTTCATTGCAAAATAAGTAATTAAAATATTAATTTGTGGTACTAAGAAATATGGTAAAGCCATAATTGGATTTAAAATCAGCGGTAATCCAAAAACTATTGGTTCATTGATACTACAACAAGATGGTAAAATTGCTAACCGTCCTAACGTTTTATAGCGATTACTTTTAGCAAGTAACATATCAATAGATAATCCAAGCGTATTACCAATACCACCTAACATTAAGAAATATAACAACCCAACAGTAATAATATTTTGCATTGGTGCCCCCGATGCAAAGGCTGCTTGATTTTCAACTCCAGCCTGCATAAATAGCATCATTGAGAATGGTATCGTTACTTGACCACCATGAATACCAAAGAACCAAAAAACAGACGCTAACAAAGTTAAGACCATATAAGTAATTAAGCTACCTGATAATGCTGATAATGGAGTCGCAATAATACCATAGAACCATTCACTAAACGTTACCCCTGTTAATGAAGCAAAAGCTCCGTTAATGATTAGAAATACTGTCGTTATAACAAAGCCAGGAATTAATGCATTAAACGATTTGGCAACTGTTGGTGGTACGCCCTCGGGCATTTTGATGATCCAGCCACGTTTAACAACAAACGTATAAATATAGCCAACTAAGATTCCTACGATCAAGGCCGTAAATAATCCCTTTGAACCTAAATAGTCAAAAGCAATATAACTTGTAGTTGTTTCTTCAACGACAATATTTGCTAGTGGTGTCATAATAAAGAAAGCTAAAATTGACAACAAACCGGCAGGTATGGCATCTGTATTCATGCCTTCATTTCTTATAAAGGCATACGCAGCAGTAAAAGATACATATACTGCTAACATATCAGTTGTAAATTTACCCACTAAACTTAAAACTGTTCCGACCCCCGAGTCAGCTAAAAATTGTTGATATGCATCTAGTGATAAAGTACTCAGCAGAGTAAATATTGCTCCTAAAATAATTAGTGGCATTATTAAATTAAAAGCTGTTGATATTGCTTTTAAAATTTTATTACTCCCTATCTTTGTTGCTAATGGTGCTAAAACATTCTCCATCTTGTCCATTAATTTTTGCATTAAAACTATCCCCTTTCATATTTACAATATCATTATATAATACCCTAATAAAACTAGAAGTCTGTTAATTTCCTGTTATTGTAGGAAAATTATATTTTCTTATAAATATCGATAAATTCTTTAATCAGTGATTTATATAACTGAACTGAAATTAACATATCTTCGGCATGCACTAATAATAAATCTAAATCACTTGAAACTGTTAAACATCCAGCATGAATCTTACTTGCTTCAAGTAATGTTTCGTTACCCTTAATTAAGTATTCATTAGCCTTGACAAAGTTTTGATCTTTGACATATGCTAAGACCTTTTGATAAGCTAGACTGCTTTGCTGGGTTAATTGTATGATTGATATTGTTTCCTGCTCGGTATTATTTATCATATTATCAACTCCTGCTTTTATCATACAAAACCTTCATTTGTATCTAAAGACAGGATATTTCCACTTAGGCGGAAATATTGACAAAGAACTTTTAGTAATTATTTTAATGATACCAAGAAACAAGCAGTTTACCTTTCATTTATTAAGAAAAAATGATAATCTTATAAGTACGGAGGTAACATACATGAAACAAATAAAAAATATAAATATTGAAACTTTAGAAAATAATTTAATTTATCCAATCTATGAAGATCAACTAATTGATCCACAATTAAATAAAGTTCTAGATTACAATCTTGATAAACTTGTTAATAAGAAGTTTAAAGAACTAACTGTAATTCATACTTTAGGAAAATATAAATTTGAAACAATTACATTTATTGGTTTAGGTTCTTCAAAAAAAATAACAAGCAAACAAATAAGAGATATTGCTGCTTTAATTAAATTAGATGAACATGCTACTATTTATCTTGAAGGGATAAACACTGATCATCTTGATATTCATACAATTACAAGAGCTTTTATCGAAAGTTATTTACAAAATTCATATCAAGAACATAAAATTGGTCATGAGCCAAAAGTAATTCATGAATTTGATATAATATTTAGCCAGGCTGAACTTGAAAATGATATCCAATTAGGGAAAGTTTATGGTGAGGGAATTAATTATGCGCGGATGCTTAGCGATACACCATCAAATTTAATGACACCTGATACCCTGGTTGATGAAGCGATAAAGCTTAGTCAAAAATATCCACAACTAGAATGCACAATCTTAAATAAAAGTAATTTAGAAAAAATGGAAGCTGGAGGAATTTTATCAGTTAATCAAGGCAGCAATATTCCTGCTTATATGATTTGTTTAAAATATAATAATAGTGACGATCCTTATACTGCTGTAATTGGTAAAGGCTTAACATTTGATTCCGGTGGTTATAATCTTAAAAGTGACAGTTATGGTATGAAATATGATATGTGTGGTGGTGCTGATGTTTTAGGAGTAATGCAAATCTTAGCAGCTAGTCAGGCCAAAGCAAATGTCTATGGAATCATTCCAACAACAGAAAATCTTGTTAGTGACAAAGCTTACAAACCTCAAGATGTTATTACAACCCTCTCTAAAAAAACAGTCGAAATCGTTAGCACTGATGCAGAGGGACGATTAATTTTATGTGATGCTATTACATATGTCCAACAACTTGGAGTGAAGAAAATCATTGATCTTGCAACCCTTACCGGCGCTTGTGTTTCAGCACTTGGTGATGTATATACCGGTGTTTTCAGTAATTGTGATGAATACTATGATGAATTTGTCCAAGCGTTACAGATTAGTGATGAAAAAGGTTGGCGCCTTCCGCTTGATCCTGAATATTTTGAAAAATTAAAATCAACTAGTGCTGATTTCAAAAACTCAGCTGGTAAACCTGGAGGCGGAGCTAGTGTTGCAGCGAACTTTTTAGAAGCTTTTATCGAAGAAGGAACACAATGGTTACATCTTGATATCGCCGGTAGTGCTGACAATGATGGAACCGGAGCTACTGGTGCGATGATTCGTAGTGTTGTAAATATGATTAACTTAAAAACAATCGTCAAAAAGTGAGCGTATCAAATAATACTCTCACTTTTTTTCTTAAAAACATTAATGCCATAAAAAAATACATTCGTGCCATACTCATTTTCTATCTTATGATTATTCATATAATGATAGATGTAAGGAGGAATTAAAAATGAAAGACAAAATTTTAATTGGTGAAAAAATGACGAAAAAAGGAGTGTTCCTTAACTATTTAGGTTTAGTATTTTTTGGAATTATTGCGGTAGTTGGCTATAATGGATTAATTTCTAAATATCTTCATCTAAATAATCAGCTTAATATTCTAATCATGATATTTATCTTTATTGCGGTTTTGCTATTCTTAACCCCAATCATCGGCTCTAGTGAAATAATTGAATTCAATCATAATGAAGTCCGCTACTTCCACACTAAGGGATATTTCCAACAATTTGCTGAAGTTATTAGAATTCTTACAGGTAAACAAGCAGTCCCTGATATTACTTTAAAAACAAAGGACATTGAACAAGTTAATTTATCATATGTACCATTTTTAATGATGTATGCTCAACAAGGTTATCAAATTAAAATAACTTTCCTAATGAAAGATGGAACTACTCTAGCATTTTTACCAAGTACTATTGATCAAATGGAAAAAGGAGATTATGAATCTGCATTTAAGATTTTAGAAACAAATGGTGTAGAAATTGTTGATAAATTAATGCTTAGAAAAGCATTGAAGATGAATAAGAATGATTTTTATCAATATGTTAATACGATTGAAAAAGGACGTAATAAAAAATGAAAGTTATTTTAGAATGTTCTCATCAATATATCAACACAATAAAGCGAAAACTTAATGCACATTTAGAGCAAATAACTTATTTAGATTCATTTACGGGTAATGATCTATCATTATTTATTAAAGAAGTAAAAAACCTTGAAGACATTGAAAACATTAAAAATATTAAAAGTATTTCAAACGCTAATATTGTTTGTCTAATTGACAGTGGTTTATTTATGTTTGAGCTTTTAGAATTTAACCCACTTGCCTTTATTCGAAGTGCCAATATTAATGCCGATCTTGATGAATTAATCAACCGGATTGAGTACCTCAATAAAGGCCTAGGGGTAATGCTTGAATTTCAATGTGGTTATCAAACAGTTAGAATGAATGTAAAAAATATTACTTATGTTGAATCATATGCTCATTATCTTTTAATTCACACATTAAATTCAACGGTTAAGGTTAGAGAAAAAATATCAGTGGCTTTACAAAAACTTGAACCCTTGGGTTTTATCCAAGTACATCGATCATATGTCATTAATCATGACCGGATTAAAAAAATAGATACTGATAATATTACGTTATCTGATGAAACTATCATTCCTATTGGAAAAAAATATAAGCAGGCTCTAAAGAATTATTAATCTTCCTATATTGTAAGTTATCTCTTTAAGAATAAAACATCCCCTTATTAGGAGGATGTTTTATTCTTAATTAATGTCATTTTCTTAAAAACTACTAATTATCATATTACGATTTATCAAAAATTGTTTCCATATGAACTTTCTGTGGTTTAAGTCCACATGATTCATAAAATTTCATCGCTGATGCATTACAGCTCCAAACATTGAGTGTTAAATTATAACATCCGCTCTTTTGGGCAAAATCTTTGGAATATTCATAAAGCTGCTTACCTATATGTTGCCCTCTTGAATTTTCATCAACACATAGATCATCAATATATAATGTTTTTACATCTGTTAAAATATTGCTATCTAAATATTGTTCAAAAATACAAAATACATAGCCTAAAACAACTTCATTATTATCAACTGCAACGAAGATTGGTCTATTATCATCTTTGATTATTTGCATAAGCTGATCATCACTATATTTTCTTGCCCCTTTTTTAAATAAATCCGGTCTTCCCTTATGATGCACAAGACAAACTTGTTTCAACAAATTATTGATCTGAGTAATATCTCTATTTTCTGCTCTACGAATTAACATGACTGCCTCCTTAAATAACCCTCAATTCTTAATATTATCCTTCATAATACCTATAGACTTATTTTCATTTATCAAATATTAATTATACTACTTTTTTACTAAATTATAATACTTTCAAATTAATTTCTTCAAAAATCCTCTTATTATCTCCCTTAATCAGTTTCTATAAATATTTAAAAAAATTATAACCATGCTCTTTTTACATAAAGTAAAAAGTCTAGATTTTAATATCTAGACTAACTATCCTCTTTGATGACGAGGAATGAATGTTCTTATTTCTTCTTCATTGTATCCAACTTGAAAACGATGCTCATCCATTAGAATTGGTCTTTTTAAAATTGAAGGATTGGCTTTAATGAAGGCGATTAATTCATCCATTTTCATATTATCAAAATCAATTTTATTTGATTTAATTATTTTACTATTTTTAGAAAGAATATCATCTGTTCCGTTTTCACAGCGCTCTAAAATTTCACGTAATTCATTAGCATGCAAATCAGACGAAAAAATATTTTTTTCAATAAAACTCAAATTATGCTCTTTTAACCAGGCAATAACTTTTCGACATGACTGACTTCCTGGAGCTGTATATACTCGAATCATAATAATCCTCCATCTATAAAATAAGGACTATTACTAGCCCTTCATAAACATTGTCCTACAAATTCTTTTTCCCATATTTGTTTTAAAGATTTTTTGATAAGCACTGTTAATCGCCATTTCTTCACTTTCGCTTTCAAAAAGATTAACTAAAAAATCTGCTTCAACCAAAATTTGATAATCTAAACCATCTATTTCACTATAAGTATGATGATGACCAACAAGATAAGCAACTCGTTCTATTAAAGCTTCATCATAATTTAAACGATTTAGCAGCTTAATCGCTTCTGCCGGTCCTAACTCTTCTTGATACTTACCATTAGAACTATTATATTTTTCCCAAGCAGGTTTAATTCCAATATCATGAACAATTGCGGCAACTTCCAATCTTTCTTGTTCTTGTGTAGATAACCCCTCATCAATTCCGATTACTCTAGCAAAGCTGTGGACTTTAATCAAATGCTGAATTTGTTTAGGGTGCCCTTGATAAAAATCAATCATCGCTAATATTAAATCATTTATCTTCATTATTTTTTTACCCTTAATGTAATAATATATTCATCGTCAGCTTCTTCAGTTTCACTAATAACTTCAATTCCCGATTTTTGAATCAATTCTGTAGCTTGATTGATTGTATTGATTGCGATTTTAAAATTACGAGATACTTTAGTTGGACCTTTTTTATTTTTAGGTTTTGTTTTAACTGGTTTACTAATCAAAGACTCTGTTTGTTTTACATTTAATGATTTTTTTAAGACTTCTTGCAATACCGTTTGCTGTTTATCAGCTTCCAAGCCAATCATTGCACGGGCATGGCGCTCTGTAATCTGTTTTGATTTTAAAGCATGTTTAACATCATCTGATAACTTTAATAACCGTAATTTATTAGCAATCGTCGACTGTTTTTTCCCTACTTTATTAGCTAATTCGGTTTGATTCATATCATATGTATCAATCAATGTTTTATATGCATTGGCTTCCTCGATCGGTGATAAGTTTTCACGCTGAATATTTTCAATGATTGCTAATGTATCAACTTGTTTATCATCAATATCTTTAATAACGCAAGGCACTGTTTTTAATCCTGCTAACTTACTTGCTCGATAACGACGTTCTCCTGCAACAATTTGATATCCACGATTATATTTACGTACAATAATCGGCTGGATCAAACCATTCTCTTTGATTGAAGCTGCTAATTCCTCAATCTTTTCATCATCAAAAACAGTTCTTGGTTGATTTTCATTCGCTGAAATTTTTTCAATATCAATTTGTTTATATACTTTCTCTAACATAACTTCTCCTATAGGGGTTGTTTTTTTATTTTTCCAAACATTCGTGGATATTTGGCTGGAGTATCCCTTACCTTTTTTATAATGATATTACTTCGATGATTATCATTTGTTAAAGTAAAATCAATTGATTTTTCCACTTGACCACCTAACAAAACAATGCCCTTACCCGCTTCCTCTAATTCTTCCGTAGCCTTTAACCCTTTAAGGGCTAAAAAGTATCCTCCTACTTTCACTAAAGGTAAGCACAGCTCATCAAGAATATTTAAACGGGCTACTGCGCGCGCCATAACAATATCACATTTTTGGCGATGATCTTTAGCATAATCTTCTGCTCTTGCGCTAATAGCTTGACAATTACTTAAATTTAACTCTTTAAATAAATGATTTAAGAATGTGATTCTTTTTGTTAGTGAATCAACTATAGTAATTTTTAACTCAGGATATACAATTTTTAATGGTACGCTAGGAAATCCTGCCCCAGCACCCACATCAACAATACTTTGATCAGTAAAATCAAAATCAAAAGCAATCGTTAATGAATCATAAAAATGTTTTAAATAAACCCCTTCTTCATCAGTAATTGCTGTTAAATTCATTTTTTCATTCCATTCAACCAATATCTTAAAATATTGTTTAAATTGATTGACTTGTTGGGGGGTTAAAGTAATTCCTTTAGTTTCTAATTGTTTAATGAATTCTAATTCATTCATGTCTATTCCTCATTATATTTCTGTTTTAAATAGATTAATAAAACGGATATATCCGCAGGATTGATTCCGGAAATACGTGATGCCTGTCCAATCGTTAGTGGCCGAATTTTTGATAACTTTTGCTTTGCTTCTAATGCTAAATTGCTAATATCTTCATAATCAATATCTGCCGGAATTTTCTTTTCTTCCATTTTGACTTGCTTGTCAGCCTGACGTCGAGCCTTATCAATATATCCCTTATATTTAATTAAAATAGTCACCCGTTTACGTTGTTCTTCACTTAGTTTTGGAGCTTCAACATATGGTAAGATTTTTTCATATGTTAATTCTGGTCTTTTGATTAATTCTTTAGCACTAATGCCTTCCGTTAAACGTGCTGAACCAAAATGCTCCAAAGCATCATTGATCTCATGTTTAGGAGTAAAACGAATCGTATCCAAACGATCAATTTCTGCAAAAATTTCTGACATTTTATCAAGATAAGCCTGGTATATTTGATCACTTACTAATCCCACATCATGTCCATACTTCATTAGTCTTTCATCTGCATTATCATGACGAATCAATAAACGGTACTCAGCTCTACTTGTCAACATTCGGTATGGCTCATCAGTTCCTTTAGTCACTAAATCATCAATCATTACCCCAATATAAGCCTCATCGCGTTTTAAAATCAATGGCTCTTTTCCTTGATTTTTTAAAGTTGCATTAATTCCTGCAATCAAACCTTGACCTGCCGCTTCTTCATATCCACTTGTTCCATTAATTTGACCAGCAGTAAATAGATTTTTAATTATTTTTGTTTCCAATGATGGCCATAATTGTAGTGGATCTATAGCATCATACTCAATTGCATAAGCATACTTTAAAATCTTACAATTTTCTAATCCTGGGATAGTCCGAATCATTTCTTCTTGAACATCATGTGGTAATGAAGTTGAAAAACCTTGCACATAAATCGTATCCATCTCTGCTGATTCAGGTTCCAAGAAGATTTGATGTTGTGGTTTATCCGAAAATTTAACAATCTTATCTTCAATCGATGGGCAATAGCGTGGTCCAATTCCTTTCACAATACCACTGTACATACTTGAACGATGTAGATTATCACGAATAATCTGATGAGTTTTTTCATTAGTGTAAGTCAGATAACATGGTGTTTGTTCTTCAATAGGAATAAACTCATTAGTTTGATAACTAAATGCCAAATTAGCATCAGTTCCTGGCTGTAAACTTGTCTTTGAGTAATCAACACTATTAATCTCTACTCGAGGTGGTGTTCCCGTCTTAAGCCGTTGAATCCGCATCCCTAAATTAGCTAATTTTTCTGATAAATATTTTGATTCTTTCTGCTGATCAGGACCACTTGCATGCTTTTGATCACCACATAAAATCTCTGCTTTTAGATATGTACCAGTTGTTAAGATAACCATCCTTCCTTCAATAGTTTGGCCATTATCCAAAATAACTCCTTTTACACAATTATCTTCAACAATCAAATCCTCTACCATTCCCTCAATGATATCAAGATTCTCCTGTTTTTTTAATACTTCTTGCATATATCGAGGATATACTTTTTTATCAGCTTGAGCCCGTAAGGATTGAACCCCTGGACCTTTAGCGGTGTTTAACATTTTCATTTGTAAGTAGGTTTTATCAGCAGTTTTAGGCATTTGTCCTCCTAATGCATCTATTTCCCGGACAATAATTCCTTTAGCTGGTCCCCCGATTGATGTATTACAAGGAAGGCTTCCAACATTATCAAAGTTAGAAGTAACTAAAACTGTTTTCTGATTCATTCTCGCTGGTGCCAACGCTGCCTCAATTCCTGCGTGCCCACCACCGACTACTATAATATCGTACATTATATTTCCCTCCTTAATCCTAATCTATTGTACTACAAATTTCCTATTTTTAAAACAATAATCATTAGATTGTCAATTCATACAAACCAAGGATAATTAAAATAATTCCTGAGATTATATCAGCGTATTTTCCCTTAAAATTTAATCGCTTAAATTTTTGACCAGTTCCAATAAAAACATAACTACAAACAAAGGTTGTTAAAGAAGTAATCAACTCCGGCATTCCAGTAATACTTGCACCAATTCCTAAAGCTACATTATTAATGGTTAAAACCAATGATAAGACTAAAGTTTCTTTTAAAGAAATATTTTTTACTGCTGATAAATGATTAGTAACAATGATCTCATCACACTCTTTCAATGACTTAACAACAGTATAGATTCCTATTAATAGTAACAGACTGCTTCCTAAAAAGTCTGCCAATGATAAAGAAATATAATTAGTTAAAAAATGTCCAAAGCGCATTGCACCATAAGTACCGATCATTGTAATAAATGCAATCATAAAATTTTTTTGATGATTAATATGTGTTTTTTTGATCCCATAAGCTATTCCGATGCTTAGAGCATCGATATTCGCGGATACAGCATAGAGAACTGCTGAAAATATATGCATAAACTCACCCCATCTAATTTATGCATAATAACCATTTAGCTCTGGGCATCAGGAAATAAATTTAGTAATTATGGTATACTATAATAAGGAGTCGAATAATTATGAAAAATAAAAAAACTAATTTTATTTATAAAAGCTGTATTTTAATCTATCTTATTTCTCTAGTTTACGCTTTTTATCTTAACTGGGGAGGAAAATATTTTAGTATGACAATCGTTGCTTGTCTTACCCCATTCATTATGCCTTTATTAATGAAATTGTTAAAAATAGAAGTTCCTCAAGAATTTTATATTATCAATATCATTTTTGTCTATTTTGCAAGTTTGTGGGGGAGTTGTTTAGGGGGTTATCATCTTCCATATTTTGATAAGTTCACCCATTTTTTCAGTGGAATTATTTTTTGTGAGATAGCTTATATCTTTTATAAACACTTTTTACCTAATGAAAAAAGAAAATTTTTGATGTTTATTTTCATTAATGCCCTTAATGCGATGATTGCCTTATTTTGGGAATTTTATGAATATGCTCTATTGATCTTTTTTAACTATGATGCAATTAATCATTACTCAACAGGCATTCACGATAGTATTACCGATATGCTGGTAGCTGTAATTGGTAGTTTCATTTTAAGCTTATATCTTACTCATTACGATCAGCGTAATGATAATCATTTTTTTATTAAATTAGCTAAAAATATTAAATTTAACAAAACTTCTCATCCTAACTAATTTCATCTAAGGAGGAAGCTGTGTATCAACTTAATGGTGTTTGCATGATTTGGCATACGACAAAAAGCAATATATTACTACGACACCAAGGTTTGATAAAGATATCCTATGATATTCATAGTAGAAAAGTGATTAATGATAATAATGTTAATTTAATCAAATACACCTGTTTTTATCGTTAATCTGATTATTCTATTCTCCAACAATTATTAGAGATATTTTGTATTAAAAAAATAGCTGTTAGAAAATAAATTAAACAACTATCAAAGCTAGCAGTAAATAATTGAAAATTTCATTGCTGCTAGCCAAATGAATTTTGATTATAACTCACACACAGATTCTCTTCATTTGCATTTAACTGGTACTTGTCAACCTTAAACTTTACATTGTAGTAAAGAAAAATATCGGCTAATTAATCTTTGACTCATTTAGCAACAATAGGCTTTTTGATTCATTTCTTATTAATCATTATTTATAATCTAGGAGATCACTAAACGTTCTATACAATAAAAACAATGACCGAGAACTGCAATATTATAATACTGGTATTTATCACCTGCTTTAAAAAATGGTAAAATCGAATCTATACGGATAAAGAAGTTTTAATCATGAATCAAATTAAGTTTCATAAGCGTCTTGGTCTTATACTCGATGAAATCTACGATATTTTTAATTCATCTACTCGTCAAGAACAACTGAATGCTTTATTATTAAAAAAACTCACTGACTCAAAGCTTAAAATTGATTCTTGTTATACATCACTTGATAAAAGTAACTCTCTATTAAATTATGATTATAAGGATATTCCTACTTTAAAACACTATTTTAATAATTATCTCGTTTCATCAGTTTCTTAAATTATTTTTAATTTAGTCATCTACACCAGAATATTTAAAACAATCAGTCAGCTTATTTAAGAATTAATAAAGCACTCCCAGATTTGGTCATTCAAATCCCGAAGTGCTTTTTTCTTTAAGCTTCAATCAATTCATCATCAACATTATCATTTATTTCTTCAACAATCTCTTGCTTTGGGGCTCTAGGTTTAATAATACTAATTACCTTACCAAAGAAAACAAATGTCATTGCGTAAAAGAAATAACTAAACGTATTTGACATAAAATAAGCAACGATCTCACCAAAGTTTGCGCCCCACGAGATACTTCCTGCTTCAACATATGAGACTACAGATTGATAAGATATATTTACAGTATACCCAAAATAACAGATTATCAATAAAGCTATTGCATAACAAATTAGCGTAAACGCTGGTTTATAAAACCAATTCTTAATTTTTTCCATTTTTAAATCCCTTTCTATTTTTAAGATATTTTAACGAGAAAATACCGAATAAATATGTGATGAATACCTAATTGTATGGTTACACTAAAAACTTATTTCACTAATTGAAAATATTTTAAATTATTTTGTCGTAAATGCTATGATAAAGCCAATAAAGGAGTTGAATTGTATGATTGATATTTTAATTAAGGCCGGTGGCTTTATTTTAATTATTATGTTAGGATTTGCACTAAAGACAAAAGGGGTCTGTACCCGTGAACACGGAAGTTTTTTATCAACAATCATTATGAATATAACGCTTCCATGCTCATTACTTTCATCAATTAATAACCTTGAGATTACCCCCATCCTATTAGTAGCCCTTGCTTGTGGCTTCTTAGGCAATGTTATTACTAACCTTTCTGGTTACTTGATTCAAAAAAAAGAATCACCCATGACCAGAGCTCTATCGATGATCAACTCATCTGGCTATAATATCGGAACTTTTACTTTACCATTTGTTCAAAGTTTCTTTCCATCTAACTTGATTGGTTATGTTTGTCTTTTTGATACCGGCAATGCTTTAATGTGTTTAGGAGGTACTTATAGTGCTGCTAGTACAGTTGTAGCTAATGAAGAAAAACAAAGCTTTAAAACTGTTGCTAAAAAATTATTTTCATCAATTCCTTTTTGCACTTACATCATTTTGTTTTTCTTATCTTTATTTCATATTGCAATTCCTACACAAATTTTAACAGTTACTAGTATTGCTGGTAATGCTAATGCTTTTTTAGCAATGTTAATGATTGGAATTTTATTGGAAATAAAATTAGATTTATCACAAATCAGACTGATTAAAAAAATACTTTTAAACCGCTATGCAGTTACTTTGGGGTTATCCTTATTTGTATATTTTATTTTACCAATTGATTTAACTGTTAAAAAAATGATTATTTTATGCTTATGTTCGCCAATATCAGCTGTTGCCCCAGTTTTCTCAAATCGTTTAGGAAGTCGTTCCCCAGTTCCTTCAGCAATCAACTCTTTAAGTATTATTATTAGTATTTTTATTATGACGATTTTAATCTTATTTATGGTTTAATAAACCGGTATTTCTTTATGTATTGATTAAATTGAATGATTTGTCGTATTTATTTAATACTTGATACAAAGGGATTCTCACAATACTTCTTACAGCCACATCAACAAGGCGAACCCCTTTTTCAATATCATTTGCTAATCGCTCTTTTAAACTTTTCTCATCTACTAAAAGCAAAATACGCTTTACTTCACAATCAATAAAATCTAATCATTCTAAACACATATCAATAATTTTTTGTTCATGTATCACCTAACAAAAAAACTAGTCATTAATTTGACTAGTTTATTTCCAGAAGTTTTTTCCACTTCCTACTGAGATAATTTTAAATTGGGTATTCTTTGATGTTCCACCAGTAAAATATTTACCAGCTTCAGTCCCATTAAAGATATCAATCTTGTTACCTTTAATTGCACCACCACGATCTACAACAATCCCATATGCAGTTGATTCAATACTTAAATTATGATTAGTAATTTCAATAATTGTTCCAAAAGGAATTGAAGGATCTGCAGCTAAGCAATAATATGAACGTCCATTATATGTTAATTTAGGACTGTTTGATCCTTGTACTCCAGAAATCGGACTTAATTTAATACCGGTTGATGAAGTTCCATTTCCTCCAGCACAGTCGCCTCCATAAGTAGTCAGTCTTCCAGTAAAGAATGCTCCTTCTTGGACTGCACCTGTTTCAATTATTGTATCAGTAGCTTGTGATACCACCTGACTACCAATTAATTCTCTTCCTACTTCGTTACCATTTTCATAAGTTACGCGGTAAGTGTTTTTCACTTGCCCGTTTTGCCCTTGTTGCGCAACTTTCGTAGTAAATAACTCTAATCCAGTTGTATTTACCGTATTTGATTCTACTGTAATCATCTCGTCTATATCCGCTTGATTAACTCGAGTGATTTGTATTAAATCACCTTTATTTACAATATAATTTAAATCTAAATTTAAAATATCTTGAGGATTTACACTGATTTTTAAATCATCAAGAACACTAGATACTGACGCTTGTCTAATTAAATAGTCCTTTTGGTCTTGATTTCCATCTTGAACTTTTACATCAATTGTTTCCACGTAGTTATCAATTTGGTTTGTTGCTCCAGCATTTAATGTTGTCGCTACAATTCCAATATAGGCAATCATTACTACAAGTAACCCTTTCATTCTGGGGTCTGCATTAATAATAGCCTCTTTAATTTTTTTCATTAATTTTCCTCCTATTTAATGCCAAAAAGTTTTTTGGCATTAAACGTTGTCGCACTTGCAACGTTTTCTATCTCCATGTTCTTTAGCTTAGCTATTTCCTGGGCAATATACACAACATTTGCAGGCTCATTTAACTTTCCCCTAAATGGATGAGGTGTTAAATAAGGACAGTCAGTTTCAATTAATAAATTCTCTAAGTTAATAGTTGCTGCCACATCTTTTGGAACTCTTGCATTCTTAAATGTCACCGGACCCGCTAAAGAAATGTAATAACCAAGTTTTACAAATCTTTCTGCCATTTCAACAGAGCCACTATAACAATGCATCACTCCAGGATGTCCATTCCGTTTTAGTACTTCGTAAGTGTCCTCATAGGCGTCGCGACAATGAATTACAACTGGCTTTTGGTGCTTCTTAGCTAAGTCCATCTGCCATTGAAATACTTCCATCTGCTTTTCCTTAGGAACACTGTCCCAATAATAATCGAGACCAATTTCTCCGAGTGCTACTACGCAAGGTTCTTCTAAGTACTTGTCGATGATGTTCATTTGATCTTTTGTTGTGTTTAAGCAATCGTTTGGTCCGATACCAACTGCAGCATATACGAACTCATATTGTTTAGCTAATTCGATTGCAATTTGAGACGACTTTAAGTCATAGCCTACGACAACCATATTGGTAACATTGTTATCTAGGGCTTTTTGAACAAACACATCGTGATCTTCATATAATTCATCACTATTCAAGTGACAATGAGTATCAAAGTACATAAATCTCACCTCCGCTGTATATTAACAAAATCAATTACATTTGTCAAATATCTAAACTCCAAGGCACTAGCTGCAAAGAAAAAACTATGATAAAATCGATATTTTTTTATTACCATATTCCTTTTTCCACATATTTTAACATACAAATTTCGATAAAACATAAATTTTTTAAGAAAAATACCATGTTTTTGTAGAGAAACGTAATAAAATAATCAAGTTGATTTTACAACCTAATTTTTGACAAAGTAATCATTTTTATACTAATATCACAAAAAAACAAGCAGAGGGAAAGCTGCTTGTTTCAAGTAATACAGATAGAGGGAAAGCTATCTGTTTTTATTTAGATATCAGGGAAAGGATATCATGAAGAGTAATTTATTGTAGAAAGAATTGTTATCTTTACTACAATTAACAGTATAGTAAGTAAATATCGTTAGATTTAATCAAAAATACCTAAAATTAACTATTAAATATGGATAAATATGTTAATGGATAAGAGTATAAAATACAATTGTTATGATTTGGTTACGTTTGATTAGTTTCGTTGACTCCTATTATTGCCTATGCTATTATTTTGGCATCGAATAAGTGGTGGAGTCTGTCATAAAGCAAAATGCTTTATTTATTCGATGTAAGCTTACGATTAAAAGAACTATTTTGATAGTTAAGTAAATTACGATTTAGACAGATTCAAGAAAGAATCTGTCTTTTTTATTTTGACAGGCCTTGAGGAGGGATAACGGGTATCGTTATAAATATATTTTTTGGTTTTTAATTTTAGGGAATGAGTATTAGGAGAATTGTCGTATGAATATTAATGAAGATAATGAATTGAATAATTATCAAATAATGTATGTGACCCCGGTTGAGGCCTATACCTTAATGGAAAGTAGTATGGACGGTTTATCTGAAGAACAGGTATCACATCGTCTCAAAAAGTATGGTAAGAATGAGATTTCCAAAAAGAAACAAAGTTCAATGTTTAAAAAACTAATTTCTAATTTTACTAGTCTAATGGCATTACTATTATGGGGTGGAGGATTACTAGCTATCCTTTCTGGAACAGTCGAATTAGGAATATCGATTTTCTGTGTCAATCTAATTAATGGCTTCTTTTCTTTCTTCCAAGAATTTAAAGCAGAAAAAGCAACTAGTGCGTTGCAAAAGATGATGCCATCTTATGCCCGAGTAGTACGTGATGGTAAAGAAGTAAAAATATTTGCTGAGGACATTGTTCCTGGTGATATAATGATTTTAGAAGAAGGTGACCGAATTTGTGGGGATGCTAGAATCTTACGTTGTAGTGATTTCCAAGTAGATCAATCAACTTTGACAGGTGAAAGTAATCCAATTAGAAAGAATTATGAGGCACTGCAAGAAAAAGTTTCATACTTAGAAGCTGAAAATATGATCTTTACCGGTACTACTGTTGCTTCTGGTACTTGCCACTGTGTTGTTGTTGCAACTGGAATGGATAGTGAATTTGGGAAAATTGCTAATTTAACTCAAAATACTGAAAAAAGCTTATCTCCATTACAAAAAGAACTTAATGTTCTAACTAAACAAATTGCAATTATTGCATTAAGTGTTGGAATCGTGTTTATGCTGATTGCTGTATTTGTAATTAAGGATCCCTTATTGGAGTCATTTATTTTTTCTTTAGGAATGATTGTTGCTTTTATTCCTGAAGGTCTTTTACCCGCTGTTACGTTATCACTTGCTTTATCTGTTCAACGAATGGCTAAAGATAACGCTTTAGTAAAGAAACTATCAGCCGTAGAAACTTTAGGATGTACAAATGTTATCTGTTCTGATAAAACTGGTACTTTAACTCAAAATGAAATGACGGTTAATCATCTTTGGACTCTTGATAGTCAAATGGATGTCAGCGGCGAAGGATATGTTCCAAATGGAAAAATCTATGTTGATGAACAAGAAATTACCGCAAAGAAAAGTAATGTTTTAAGACTATTATTAAGTGGTGCAGTACTTTGTTCAAACGCTAAGTTAGTACCACCACAAAATAAGAGTGTTAATCCACGTTATACAGTTTTAGGTGACCCTACTGAAGCATGTTTAGAAGTTGTAGCTAAAAAAGCTGAAATTGATCTTGATAAATTGAATAGTCAATATCCACGAATTTTAGAATTACCTTTTGAATCTCGACGGAAGCGAATGACAACGATCCATCAATTAAAAGACTCTTTTGAAGGCAATCAGAGAATTGCATTTGTAAAAGGGTCTCCAAAAGAAGTTATGGAATTATGTAATCGTTGTTTTAAAGGCAGTAAAGCCTGTCCAATCAGTGAAGAAGACCGCATCAATATTATGAAAGCAAACGATATGTATGCTCGTGAAGGGTTGCGAGTTTTAGCAGTAGCCTATCGTACTATTGCTCATAATGATAAAAAACTTCCTAGTTCAATTCGCGAATATACACCTGAATTAATTGAACAAGATCTAACTTTTTTAGGCTTGATTGCAATGCAGGACCCTCCACGAAGTGAAGTCAAAGAAGCTGTGGAATTATGCCATAGTGCCGGAATTAAAATCGTTATGATTACCGGAGATTATGGTTTAACAGCAGAAAGTATTGCTCGCAAAATTGGGATTATTAAAAGCGATACCGCTCAAATAGTTTCTGGAACAGAATTAAGCAAAATGAATGATCAAGAACTTAAAAACGTTTTAGAAGGCGAAGTGGTCTTTGCTCGAATGGCACCAGATCAAAAATATCGTATTGTTTGTGCTTTACAAGAAATGGGAAATATTGTAGCTGTAACTGGTGATGGTGTTAATGACTCTCCGGCTCTAAAAAAAGCGGATATTGGTGTTGCTATGGGAATAACTGGTACCGATGTTGCTAAAGAGGCTGCTGACATGATTTTAACAGATGATAATTTTGCCTCAATTGTTCGTGCAATCGAAGAAGGTCGTGCTGTTTATAATAATATTCGTAAATTCTTACGTTATATTTTTGATAGCAACACCCCAGAAGCTGCTGCCCCTGCTCTATATTTGCTTAGTGGCGGTTTAGTCCCAATGCCCCTTACAATCATGCAAATTTTAACTATTGATATTGGAACTGATATGATTCCTGCGCTTGGTTTAGGGGCAGAACATCCTGAAGATAATATTATGAATCAGCCACCTCGTCGAATCGATGAAAGATTACTTAATAAAAAAGTAATTTTAGTAGGTTTTATTTGGTATGGCTTGATTATAACGCTATTTGCCTTAGGAGGATATTTCCTTGTAAACTATTTGAATGGTTGGCCTCATAATCCATTGGCTCCAGAAGGAACTGCGCTCTATAACGAAGCAACGACGATGATGCTAGTTGGGGTTGTTTTTTCACAGATGGGAATGGTCATGAACAACCGAACTGAAAAAGAATCAGTATTTAAACGCGGAATCTTCTCCAATCATTATATTAATTTAGGATTAGTTGTAGAGTTTGTTATTTTATTAGCCGTAGTCTATATTCCTTTTTTAAATGGTATCTTCAATACTGCGCCAATTGGGTTAATAGAATGGCTATATGCTTTGCCAATTCCTTTTATTGTTTTTGGAATTGAGGAATTAAGAAAGAAAATATTAAGAAATAAAGACAAATAGGAGGATGGAAACCTATGAAAATTATAATCGTTGGGTGTGGAAAATTTGGTACCCGATTAGCAAATTATTTAAATAATCAAAATCATGATGTCACTATAATTGACAATCGTGAAGAGGCTTTTAATAATCTTGGTGGTAATTTTACCGGACGGACAGTATTGGGAATGGGGTACGATAAAGATGTTCTAGAAAGTGCCGGAATCAAAGTTGCTGATGCTTTGATCAGTTGTTCAAGCAGTGATGCTATTAATGCTGTTGTTAGTAATATTGCTCATAATATTTACCATGTTAATAATGTAATCGCCAGAATGTATGATAAATCAAAGGCACGGATTTTTCGTTCAATGGGAATTCATACAATTTCAATTACTGATTTGGGTGTTGAAAGGATCTTAGATTATTTTGACAGTAATCGGCTTCAAGTAGTTAAAAAAATTGGTGAAGACAGTGAAATAAAAATTATTAAAATTAAAGCATCCTTATCTTTAATAGGAAAAACAGTCGATGAAATTTCTCTTCATGGTGAGTTTGAAGTTGTCGCAATTGAACGACATGATATTACAATGATGCCTTTAAAAGATACTAAAATAAAAGATAATGATACGATTTATTTTTCTGTACTAGAGGAATCATTATTAAAATTTAAAGAAATTTTGTATTAAGAGGTGAAAAAAATGAAAATAATTATAGTAGGTGGAGGTCAAATTGGTTCTTATATCACAAGTTTACTACTTAAAAATAACCATGAGGTCCGTGTTATTGAAAATAGAACTAAAGCACTTGAAAACTATAAAAATGCCGGACTACCAGAAGAATGTTTAGTAATCGGCGATGGAACAGATATTGAGGTTCTTGAAAAAGCAGGCGTTAGAACTTGTCAGGCCTTAGTCTGTGTAACTGGATTAGATGAAGTCAATTTAACTACTGCCATGGTTTCTAAATTTGAATATGACGTTCCACGAATAATTGCTCGTGTTAATAACCCTAAAAATGCCTGGTTATTTAATTCTGGAATGGGAGTTGATGCTAAAATCAATCAAGCTGACATTATTGGTCATATGATTGCTGATGAAATGAATTATCAATCAATTATGACCTTAATGAAATTATCTAAAGGTGATTTTTCAATCGTGCGAATTCGAGTTGATTATCAATCACGATATGCCGGCAAACAAATTTCTGAAATTTCTTTACCAAACAATGCTCTCTTAATTGCGATTTACAATGATGATGAATTAATGATTCCTCACGGAGATACGCTAATTGAAGCCGGACAAGATATTCTCGCTTTTGGCGATGAGCAGGCAATTGGAAAATTAAATGAAATATTTGTTAGTTAATAATTAACACAAAAACAGCCAATTAACTTTTCTATATAGCAAACTCTATTTACTTTAGGAAGTTTCTATAAAAGATTGTTTAATGGCTGTTTTTCATTTTGAGTACAGATAGTGGGACTCTATCTAAATTTATTGATATCCGGAAAGAATATCATGAAGAGTAGTCATTTGGAGAAGGGATTGAAAAACTATTTAAACAATCCTGACTACATTCCTTAGTATAGTAATTAAATATCGCTAGATTAAATTATAAATATCTAAGATTAACTTCTAACAACGGTAAATTATGTTAGCTATTGATAATTTAATACTATTTTTTGATGATTATAATCAATCACTGATAAATCATAATCATATAAAGACTTTAATGATGCTGAAGTTATTACTTCCTCAGGAACTCCTTGAAATAAGATTTTCCCATCTTTCATTGCAATGATTTCATCACTATAATTGATTGCTTGATTAATATCATGATGAACCATAATAATCGTCATTTGATATTTTTTATTTATTTCTTTTATTAAATTAAGTATTTCAATTTGATATTTAACATCTAAATATGTAGTTGGCTCATCCAGTAATAAAATAGGTGTTTTTTGAGCTAAAGCCATTGCCAACCAAACACGCTGCTGCTGACCACCAGACAAATTCGCTAACAAACGATTTTCGTATTCTTTTAGATTAGTTGTTGCAATGGCCCAATCTATAATTTGATAATCTTCCTCGCTTAGATTTTGATGATAACTTAAATATGGTAAACGTCCATAACCAACAATTGTCTTAACATCTAAATCCCCATAAATCTGATTCTTTTGGTGAACTACTGCAACGTTTTTAGCAAATTCCTTGATCTTATAGTCCCAGACATTTTTATCATTTAATGTTATTGTTCCATCTTTGGCTTTATAAATACGACTTAAAAGCATTAATAAAGTCGATTTACCACTACCATTAGGACCAATGATTGATGTAATCTTATTCTTTTTAAATTTTACCGAAAGTTCTTCAATAAACGGTTTATCTTGATAACTAAATTTAATTTTTTTAACTTCCATCAACATCAATACTCCGTTTCAATAAGATAATAAATAAAGGTCCACCAATGATAGCCATAATAATGGCTGCCGAGATCTCATAGGGAGCCATAATAATTCTTCCTACCGTATCCGCAACTAACAAAACAATTGCTCCTATCAATATACTAATTGGTATCAAATGTTTATGTTCAGTTCCCACTAACAATCTTGAAATATGAGGTACTAGCAGACCAATAAAGCCAATTACCCCAACTACTGCTACACTAATACTGCATAATAAAACTGCTAATAATGATAAACCAAAGCGATATACATTCACATTTACTCCTAGCGAAGTAAGGGTTCGATCTTCTAACCCTAATAGATTACATGCCTTCGCCATAAATAAAGTAATGATTATTACAGGAACCAAATAAATTAATAAGGTCATAACATCTTGCCAAGTATACAAGGAAATCGTACCCGTAGCACCACTTGTGATTGAAGCAGTTGCACTATTTGCGAGGGTAACAAGAGCACTGATAGTATAGTTGATTGCCACCCCAATCAAAATGATTCGAGTTGTTTTAAATCCAGCTTTCCACGATAAACTATAAATAATTGCAAATGTTATTAAACCTCCAAAGAATGATAGTAAAGGAGCAATCGCAGATAGTTGAGGCAAAAATAAACCAACTAGTACACTAACTAAACTCGCCCCATTAGCAATTCCAATGATTCCCGGATCAGCTAACGGATTCTTTAAAACAACTTGAAATAAAAGTCCAGATAATGCTAATGCACCACCTACTAACATGGAGATGATAATTCTTGGAAAGCGAATACTATATACACTTGCTACATCGACATCGTATTCAATAAATAACCCTTTAAACAATTGAACAATTGAAACTTGAATACTTCCAAGATTTATTGCGATAAAAAAACAGATAAATAATACTAATATTAAAAAGATTATAAATATTCGCGGATGTTTTTTAATTAGTTCCATATAAAATTCCTTCTAAATTTTCTAAGCCTTTTTGATAATTAAAATTAGCACTCATCCCAAAATAATTATTATCTAAATTATAAACTTTTCCATTTTGAACTGCACTGAATTTACTCCAAATATCATTTTGAGCAAATTCGGTTTCAAAATTCTTCATTACTTCCTCTGGCATCGCATGACTAGTTCTCAAGATAATATCAGGATTTTGTTGTAACATATCTTCAGCATTGACATTGACAAAATCCTGACCATTACCATTACCATAAACATTTGTTCCACCAGCTAATTTTACTAAATCACCAACATAGCTAGATTCTGTAGCAACAAGGTAGCTGCCACCTGGCAAACCCATCAAAATTAAAACCCGTGGACTTGCTGTGTTTTGGTATTTAGCTCTAAATTCAACCATATAATTAACAAATTCATCTACTAATTTATTCGCTTTTTTCTCTTTACCTAATAAGCTTCCTAACTCCTCAATACTTTTAAACATACCTGCTACACTTTTAAGATTTAAGAAACTAGAACTTACAGCAATTTTTTCATATTTAGAAGCTAAATCACCCTCCAATGAATTAGGGCTTAATACTAGCGATGGTTTTAAAGTTGACAATACTTCCATATCTGGCGACATTGCAGTTCCTAGTTCTGTCGCTTTTTTATATTTCTTTGGTACTGTATAACTTTCAGTCGTCGGAATGCCAATTACCTGATCAGCTGGAACATCCAAAGCTTCTAAAATTTCCGTAACAGCTACCGAAGTTGCTGCAATCGTCAAATTATTATTATCACTTTTTCCACTTTGATCTACACAACCAATCATTGACAAAGCAAGGACAAGAACAAGAAAACTATTTTTTAACTTTTTTAACATAATAATATGCTCCCCCTCCTGCTACGACAGCTATAACCGCTACAATTCCAATAATCAACAGCGTATTATTACTACTATCCTTTTTTTGCTCACTTTGTTTTAATAAATTTTTAACTGTCAATTTCTTCTTTTCATTAACTTTGCCATTTGTATCAATTACATGGCTAGATAAGCCAGAAATACCATCAAATAAACTTTCACGTGACACTTCCCCCACTGTAGTTACCGGCGTTTCTACCACTGGTTGTTCTTCATTTGTTGTCGTATCACTAGTTTGATTAGAATTCGTACTTGTATTATTGCTGGTGCTATTATTAGTAGTTGAATTATTATTTACCGAATTTCCATTATCGGCAGTGGCTGGTACCATGGTACTAGTGTATACACCTGTTCCCGGAGTAATAGATCCTTGATTTAATTTAATAAAAAATTGCACATCACGCCCCATTGGAGCGACATACATGATAGGACTAATATAATCATTTAATGAATTAATTTGAATTCGATAATGATTTACCGTGTCACCATTAGCACTACTACTTCCTGTTTTAGTAGCACTAACACTATTAAAAGAACCACCACTATTCATGATTTTAAATCTTACATTTGAAACATTTGAAGCTAATCCCAAACCAACAGTAATATAATATTTACCACCAGTTTGCTCTAATAACAAATTGCCTTCTACAATACTTGAAACCATGCTATCACCTAATGTAATATTAGTACCACCATCTTCGGTGTTACCAGTTAGAGGATTAACGTAAGACGTGGAGCGTCCAATTAAGTACGCTCCATCGTCTAGGGCAAAAGCTGGTTTAATATTAATTGTCATCGTTATGATGGCAACCAATATTAATAATACTTTTTTTATTTGCATAATCTTTTTCTTGTTAAATATGCCGCAGCCACTAATGATGAAACTAATAATCCTCCCATTAATTCCATATTAGCATTATCTCCAGTTTTCACTGAACTACTTGATGTTCCTGTAGTTTGGTTAGTCGTTGGAGTTGTTGTATTTGGTGTATCGTTTGTATTATTATTTGATTCACCATCTACCTTAGGTGCTTCAATTGAATCAGATACAAATTTTAATGTGCTATAATCAACTTTCATTCTTGCTGGAATATCACTATTCCCCATCATAGCTACATGTGGATTTACCACAACATCAAATAATTCTTCCTCATTTGGTAAAACGAAAGACCACATAGTTGCTTTACCATCAGCATTTTTACTTACAATAACAGCTGGATTTGATTTATAATCATCAGTTGATGAACCAATGTATAATTCCTCTAACCATGCTTTAATTGTTCCCATAGTCATTTCTTTAGTTGTGATATACATTGTTGCTACACCATTTTTAACTACTACTGTAGCTTGACTGTCAATTGCACCCGCTGCCATTGAAGCCTTATCTTGAGTCGCATTCCATAAAGCAACATCTACTGTATATGTACCATCTTTAGCAAATTTGCTTGTACTTTCTGGTACTACTAGTGTTGGATTATCCAATCCTAAAGATAATCTCGCCTCAGAACCATGAGTACTTCCACCATAGTAGAATTTTACATTTGTTAATTTTGTATTTTTTGCTAATGTAAATTGCATTTCACTTACATTTCCATCACTATCACGTCCTGTGATATCAACTTCTTTATAAGAAGTTCCATCAGCCTGCTCAACTTCCATTTTATCAACGTATGCAGTTTGACCATACACAGTAACTGCACCCATTTGTAATGTTACTAATAAAGTTCCATCTTTTGAAGTAACCGTAGCGCTCTTGACCGCTTGGGCAGCCATTGATTGTACATCTTCATTTGCTTTTAATACATCGCTAGTCACAGTATAAGTACCATCAGCTAATGTATATTCAGGTGCTTCTGGTTCTTCAGGAATAACAATATCCGCTGTACTGTATTGAATATACGCATCAACTGTCGTACCCATCGCGTCAACAAACATTTCAATATAAACACCCTCACTGTTTACCGCTACAGGTATTTTAACTTTTTCTACTTGTTGCTTTCCTTGATCATCTTCGCGATAACTAATAACTTCAGCAGCATGTTTTTCTGATTTTGTATCAGTTTCATAATATTGGATATTTCCTGCATTACCAACTAAGCCCATTAAATTTAATGTTTTAAATTCAGCAGTTAAATACCACTTTCCTTCCTCTACTGATAATTCTCCATTTTCTGCTAATGCTCCAGCTGCCATTGAATCATTTGCAATATTACTTGCATTCTTCAATTTTGTTGGAATAGTATATTTACCATCTGGTAAATCGCTTACCTGAGCAGCATCTACATTACTTAATGTGGCTATCTGAATTCCAAATGCCAGCATTAAAACTAATACTACTTTTAAAAGTTTTTTCATTTTCTTCCTCCCTCTTTTTCTTTGTTAGAAAAGACTAACTATTTAGTTAAAAAATATAGAGAATATATTCTCTGCTAATGTTAGCTAAAACTAACTACATCCATTATTTTACATACATCTAATCTTAAAACAACTACTAATTTTGTTGCCCCCATTGAAACAATCTTTTCAAAAAATATCTTTTTTCTTTATAAATACAGCATTTTTTGATGTTTCATCGATGAAATACTATTTTATAATAACGTTCATAATTGCAATACTCTCGGGCATATGAATTTTACCAACCGTTGGTTTAACCTTTATCTTTACACTCGTTTGCAATATCCGTTCTTCCTTTGAATAATGAAAACGTAATTTTGAAATAGGAATAATATAATCATCCTTGATCATACGACATTCGAGATAGTCTTCTCCTACTTGGTATTTTAAAGAACTCAGCTTCCCTTTAAGAACCATTTTCCCCATCATCGATTCTCGTTCAACTTCTTTTGGCTTTAAAACTAATCCTCCATGTCCCATTTTTATATCCAATATTCCTGGATGAAAGAAACCATCATTAGCCATTGATATTTCCATCTTATCAGCTTTATAAACAGTAAAAGCAAACAGGTATTGACCATCATCAAGATTAGCACTAAGCATATCTCCACTAATTTCTTTTACATTATCAATCAATTCAAATAATCTTTCTTTACTAGTGTTGTTAACAAGTTTAGCACGTGCTTTAGATGATAGTGTTAAAACTAATGATAGTGCCTCTTGATACGCTTCTTCATCATCAAAATTAGCTGTATATTTTAACCAATCAGATAATTTATTAATATCTTTTAAATATTCCCTTGCCATTCTACATCCCTGGCATGATAAAATTCCCTTCCCTTTTTCAGTCGTTAACCCCTCCTGATAGAAGGTATTCAATACTCGGCTAAACGTTGATTTTGATACTCCGACCTCTTGCGCTAACCGAGTAACTGTGTAATCCATTTCTCTTTGTTTATATAAAAATAATAAATATGATAGTTTTTCTTTTGTTAGCTGCATAATCCCCTCCAAAGTTAGTTTATGCTAACATATTATCGTATTTATTCCTTTAAAACAAGATAAAATAGCTATATTCATGATGAACATAGCTATTTTTAACTACTTATTACTTAAAGATCATATGAAAAACACACTGGGCAATTATGTTCTTTATCAAAAATAATTTGCGTCTTAACACCATAAAGTTCCTGAATCACTTCTGAAGTTATTATATCTTTTGGGCTTCCTTCTTTAAAAACTTTGCCTTCTTTCATAGCAATGATCCAATCACTATAACGTGAAGCATGATTAATATCATGTAAAACCATGACAATTGTCTGTTGTTCTTCCTTATTTAATTTACTCAATAATTCTAATACTTCTAATTGATGACCAATATCTAAGTATGTTGTTGGTTCATCTAGTAAAATTGTATTTGTCTGCTGAGCAAGTACCATCGCAATCCACACTCGTTGTTTTTGACCCCCAGATAAATCATGAACCAACATATCCTTTATCTCAAAAGTTTGGGTTTCTTTCAAAGCCCACTCAATAATCTTTTGATCTTCTTTAGTCGATGATATCCTCTTATATGGATAACGACCATAACTAACTAACTCATAAACACTTATTCCTTCAGGGGTATTTAGAATTTGTGAGAGAAAACCTATTTTCTGAGCTATTTCAGCTGTTTTCATAGTTTTCAAATCTTTTCCATCAAGAATTATTTTACCATCTTTTAATGGTAATACCCGAGCCATTGTCTTTAACATGGTTGATTTCCCACATCCGTTTGGTCCTAAAATAACGGTAATTTTATTTTTAGGAATTACAATATTTTGATCTTTCAAAACAATCTTTTTACCATAACCGGTACTTAACTGTCTAGCTTCAATAATTCCCTTCATCATGATCTCTCCTTTTTTAATAGATAAATAAAATACGGCACTCCAATCAATGATAAAATAATCCCTGTTGGAATTTCAACAGTACTCATCAGACTTCTTGATAAACTATCACCGATAATAACCATAAGGCTTCCCATTAACATACTGACCCATAATGAATAACGATGATTGCTACCAACTAACCTTCTTGCAATATGCGGTGCGATTAAACCTACAAAAGGAATAGAACCTCCAAAAGCAATGGTAAAAGCTGCTAAAAATCCGGCTAAACTAATTAAAATAATTGTTTGTTTTTTTAAATCAACCCCCAAGGTTATTACACTTTCCTTTCCTAACGAAAAAATATTTAGAACATCTTGATATTTCCACAATATTACTCCAATAATCACTAATATTGTTATTAATAAAGCTATTTTTAGCCAGTCTGTTCCTGTTAGAATACCAGCATTCCATAATTGCACATACGAAAACTTTTGACGATTCAGCTTTGCTGAGAAGAATAGAATTAACCCTTGGAATCCTAAATTAAGAGCTACCCCACATATAGTCATCCGAATTGGATCTATTCCACGTTCTTTTTCATAAATCAAAAACATTAGTAAACCAATCGTTATTACAGCACCAATCATTCCAGCTAAAGGCATCCAAACATAATCTAAAAATATATCTGTTCCACTAACTAAAATATATAACAAAACAAAGAATGAAATTCCTGAGTTTATTCCAATTACACCCGGATCAGCTAAATCATTTTGTAATACTGTTTGTAAAATATGTCCTGCCAAAGCCATTCCACCACCTACTAAAATGGCACATAACAAACGCGGTAACCGAAATTGAAAGATTACTAATTGTGTATATGGATCAAATAATTCACTTAATTCAATTTTCATCTGACCTATCGTGAATGACAAAAAGCTTGATACTAATAAAATGATTATCAGAAAAATGATTATTCTTTTTTTCTTTAACATTTTTTATTTATGCTCCTTTCCATAAAAAGGAAAAATGGAACACCAATCAGTGCCATAATTATTCCTAGTGGTGTTTCATAAGGTGGTTGTAGATTTCTAGCAATAAGATCGATAAGAATTAAAAAGACTGCTCCATATATCGCAGACATAGGCAAAATAATTTGATAATCCTCCTTTTTAACTAATCGTCTTACCAAATAAGGAACAATCAAACCAATAAATCCAATTGACCCAACAATACTAACTGCCATTCCCGCTAAAAGCAGTGCCGCTAAACATACTAGTATTTTACAACGAGGAACGTTTACCCCTAAACCAACAGCAGTTTCTTCACTCATTGAAATAATCGTAATATTTTTCCCTTGCCTCAAAAGCAAAAATAGACCAGAAACAAATAATAATGTCGCTAAAATAAGTTCTTGATATCCAATATTAGCAGTTCCGCCTACATTCCAATATGTTAATTCTTGACCAATTCCAAAATAAATTGCTATAAACTGGCTTAACGAAGTAAAGAAAAGTGAGACTGCAACACCAGCTAATAATAATCGTTTAGAATTATTAGTATACTTCCCTTTTCCCATTGTCATCGTTAAAAATAAACCTAATCCTGCTCCGACAAAAGAATACATCATCATTAAAAGAAAATTACTGCGACTGACCAAAGCAAAGCAAATTGCTAACATAAAGGAAGCACCCGCATTGATTCCTAAAATTCCCGAATCAGCTAAATGATTTTTAGTCAGTCCTTGCATTGCTGCTCCAGCCATCGCAAATGCACTACCGACGATTCCAGTCGCTAAAATTCGAGGAAATCTAAGATTAATAATAACTTCATAATCATTTCCATTACTCTTTTTACCTAAAATGATTTTAAAAAAATCTTCCCATCCTATTGTCACCGCACCAAATTTTAATGAAAAGAAAATGATGATAGGTAATAGACATAGTCCTACTATCAGCCATTTTCTTACTTGTTGGTTATTCATACAGTGCTAAAATACTTTGAGTAATGTTTTTTAACTGTTCTTTTGTTGATAAAATATCTTGATAGATATATGCACTTGAATCATATGTAATTACCTTTTGGTTTTTTACAGCTGGAGTTGAGTTCCATACACTATTATTTCCAACTAAATCCATAGGATCTTCTTGCCAGCCACCAATCATTATCATATCACCGGCATACTCATTGATTGCTTCTAATGAAATAGAACGATATTGTTCACCATTAATAATTTCTTTTTGAACAACTTCGGGTGCTTTTAATTCTAATAAATCGTATAAAACTTCTCCACCACGACCTTGTTTATTTCCATATACAAATAATTCTTTACTATATGTTTCCATCAAAGTTATCGTCTTGTTAGATATTTTAGCATCCTGTAACTGCTGCTTATATCCAGCAACTTCTTGATTGAAATCAGCAAGCAATTTTTTCCCCTCCTCTTTCTTATTTAAAACATCAGCCATCCAAGTGATTCTTTCGGCAGTTGACATATTTAAATAATCAACTAGTACCGTTGGTGCAATCTTAGATAAATTATCATAATCAGCCTCAGAATATGTAATAATTAAATCCGGTTTTAATTTTGTCACTGCTTCCATACTATACTGCCCATACGCATCATCACCATTAATTGAAGGTACATCTTTCAAATCTTCTTCAAATACAGAATCTTTGTATACATATGTAGTTCCAACCGGCTCCACTCCTAGTGCAAGTGCATCTCCAACAAAATAATCTATTACAACACGTTTAGGCTCATTAGGAATCTCTATTTTTCCTTTTACTGTTTCAACTGTTCTTATTGTATCTTTAGTGGCAGCTGAACAACCAGTTAAAATAAATAAACTTAACACTAATATAGTTGATAGTACTTTTTTCATTTATATCTCCCTTCTTAGTTAGTTTTAGCTAACTTATGTTGTGATTCTAGCATGGCTTAATTTCTTTTACAATATTTTCACTAATATTATGTATTTTTACATTTATTTTATGTATAATTTAACTGGTGATAATTATGATATGTAGAAATTTGACAGAGTACTATAATATTTTCTTTAATAAACTAGCTTTCCAATACTATCAGTATGATAACTTTTCCTTATATATAAATCCTCAACAACCTGAAGAATTCATTATTCATGTGCATATTGCAGATATGTATGAACTTTTTGTTGGTGATTTTACTGCACCCTATGATATTGAAATATCATTTGAAATAAGTGAAACATATCTACAGCTAGGAATGCTTCTAACTGGTGAAATTGAGTATGATTTAAAAGAGAGTCATAATAATCATTTAGAGCCTTCTAGTTTTTATTTAAATGGTTCAAAGCGTAGTGGATTACAAGTTTGGAAAAAAAATCAACATTATCATTCTACAGATATAATCATAAAAAAAGATTTTTTCGAAAAAAAATTATCGGCATATGGATATTCCTATACAACACTAGAAAAAATTGAAAAAAATAAAATATTTCGACCACTCCCCTCTAAACTTTTACAATTAATGCAAGAAATATCTGACACTTTAAGAAATAAAGCAATCTCACAACTATATCTTGATGCTCAATTAATGAAGATCGTCTACTTTCTGTTACCTCAAAATAATATTCTATATCCCCAATCTAAAACTATTACAATTAAACTAAAATGCGGTCGAAACATCTTACTAAATAATGATGATCAAGAAATAATCCAGCAGATTCACAATGATCTAACTGTTAACTATCAGCATCCCCCAACAATTAAGGAGCTGGCAAAGATTCACTATATTAGTGAGCAAAAACTTACAGCTGGTTTCAAATACTTATATCATTGTAGTATTCATGACTATATTAGTAATTTACGCTTAAATATGGCTAATAGTATGCTGTTATCTGAACAATCTACAATTATTCAAATTGCTAAGACTTTAGGTTTTTCTAATGCTAATTCTTTTATCTATTTTTACCGTAAAAAAACTGGTATAACACCTAAACAATTCCAATTAACACAACGCTAAAGGGGCTGTTTTTTCTCAATCAAATAGAAATTATTATCAACCTCCCATATTATCTTATATACCCTTTTTCCATAAAAAAGTACTCTAACAAGAGTACTTTTTAATTATATTTTTTTCTAGTTAATAATAAAATTATTAACATTGTCCCACCCAATAAACTATAACCAATGATTTTTGAATCATCACCAGTATTAATACTATTTTTTATTGATGAATTAGTTGTCTCGATCACATTACTATTATTTTGATTATTTACATTATCTTGATTTGGCTTGTCAGTAGTTGAATTATCAGCTTTTTGACGATAATCATATGTCATTAACATTCCATCAAACTTTCCACGATTTAGATTCTTGAAATCTCCATCATTTGATTCACTATACACCAGTAATGAAATTTGATAATCATTTAATACCATAATCTCTGAAGCATAATCAGCTTTTGAACCACCAATATTTTCGATTGTTTTCAAAGTACCATTCTTTTCATAATTTGCAATAAAAACATCCATACTTCCCTTATTAAGACCTGTTACATCATAGTCTGTTCCTCTTGATTGACCAATAAATACATATTGATCTTCAAGTTCTATCGCACTTATCATTTCACTAGCTTCACTACTCTTGATCACATTGACCCATTCTGTCTCACCAGTTTCATTACATTTTAAAACATATGCATTGTCATACCCTGTTCCAATTGGAGCAAATGTGTCAGTAGTTGATTTAGTGTTACCCATTAAAATGAATCCACCATCACTAGTAGCTAAGACACTATTACAATAATCATTGCGATCGCCACCATAAGCTTTAGTCCACAATAATTCACCAGTAGCACTAATTTTTGCAGCAAAGCAGTCAAATATATCTCCATACCAGTCAACATCTGCAAAATCACCACTTTTTGAAGAAAGACTACCAGCAACAATAAAACTGCCATCACTTAGAATATCTAATCCCGAACTTGAAGTTTCAATATTTTTTCCACCTAAAACTCGTTGCCAGACTTTTTTACCATGAGCATCATATTTAACTATGACTAAGTCATATAATCCTCGATTTTGATTTTCCATATCGCCATCATTTGAATTTGTTTCTATTAAAACAGCAATACCGCCATCATCCGTAGCTTTAATTTGTTTAACTTGATCGTTGGCTGAGCCACTAAAATTACTCATCCAGATCAGCTTACTGTTAGAGTCATATTTAGCAATAAAAGTATCCATTTGACCATGAACGGTACCAGCAGTATCTAACTGTGCAAAATCACCGGTTGGAGCCACATACACCCCTTCTTGATATCCACCACTAACTACAAAACCACCATCATCTAGGCCACATACCTTAGCTGCATATGCAATTGAGTCGTACTCTGTTCCTCCTAAAGTAAGAGTTTTTAAAAGTTCTCCTTTTGGATCATATTGATTAATATAAGCTATTGAACCACCTTTTAACAGATTTTGAAAATCACCATCATTTGAGTATGATTGCCCTACAGCAACAATATTTCCATTTTTCAAAACTGTCATATCATCAGTATAATCATAATCACTACCACCAATATTTACTTTCCAACTAGTTTTAAAGTCTGGCTGTTCTACTTCAACTGGAGCAAAATATGGCGGATTGGTAGTTTCTACCATATCTTTACTAGAGAAAGATAAACGTATATCTCCCATTGCTTTATCGATATGTAATTTGACCGGTGTATCTAAATCATCAACTTCAAGCGTAACTGTTTTTACTTGTGTTACTTCATCGTACTCATCTTTCAACACCGCTATCATTTCACCATTTTTTTCATAACTAACTTCCCCTAATGTTGAAGCGCTAACTTGAGTTCCCATAATTGTTGCGTTAGTAAAATAAATTGTTACAGCATACTTAAAGCCAATTTTTTCAACATATGCATCTTTATATAATAATGGTGCCATCATTGAAAGACTATCTTCATTAGCTTTCCAAGCTTCTACCGGCACTAAATACTTTTCTTCTGCATATTGCTCTAGTGTTGTTCCCGCTAAACTAGCTAAAAAGCCATCATACTTACCTTTTAATTTTCCTTCAAACAAGCCACTATTAGAATTTGTATTACCATAGACGATATAGTCATCATTTGCTCCAGGAATAATTCCTTCTGGATTATCTTTTCCATCTCCACCATAGCTTGAAATATTTAAACAAGTTCCATCCTTTGAATAGTGGGCAATATAAATATCTTCTTTACCGTATGTCTTTATCCCTGTAAAATCTTGATCATTAGTATCAAAGGTTCCAACCGCTAAAAAACCATCACTAATCGCTAAAAGATAATCTCCTGTTGTCTTACTATTATTAGCAAGGCTTGTAGTCCATTCAACTTGTCCATTTGAATCAATCTTTAAGGTAAATGCAACATTATTTTCCTCTTCATTTCCAACAATACCACTATTTGAGTTAGTCGTTCCTGTTAATACATACCCATTATCAATATCACTGCTTGATATTTCTGTTTTATCAGTAGATACTTTTTTATTATGAGCTCTAATTATATGATTAAAAACATCATCTCCAGTTCCACCAAAAGCTTTTACCCATTCTTTTGTTCCATTTTCATTAAACTTAACAACAAATGCATCTTTACCACCATGAGCTAATCCTTCGAGATCTCCATCACTAGAACTCGAATAACCAGCTGCTAAATAACTACCATCGCCATAGTTAGCAACTACTGAAGTAAATTCATCCATTTTCTTGACTGCTTTATCACCGCCAGTTCCACCAGCTCGATTAATCCATTCAATATTTAAATCTTGGTCAATCTTTACAATAATTGCATCGCGATCAGTTTCAATCTTATTCAAACCGTTCATATCTAAATCAGTAGAATGTGAATAACCTGCAACAATAAATCCACCATCGCCAGCTGGTTGAATAGCCTTCAATTCATCCGCATCACTACCCCCAACAGTAACAACCTTAATTAAAGTTCCATTTGAATCTAGCTTAGCGATTATTCCATCTTTTCCCCCCTTATTAAGATTGGCTAAATTACCATCATTAGACTGGCTTACCCCTACTGCAACATAACTGCCATCATTAGCTTCAGTTACAGCATTAAAACTATCTGCTGCACTCCCACCTATTAAAGTTTCCCACTTTATTTGGCCATTTTTGTCATATAGCATAACAGCACCATCACTCTTTCCTTTAGCCTGTTCAATACCTGTTACCTTATTGCCATCAAAAGTTCCTGTTGCAATAATATCACCATTGATCAGTCTTTCAGCATCATTGACTGTATCTGGAGTAATACTATTATTACCATTATCTCCATACATCGTAACCCAATTAGCCACATTATCCGTTTCAACCGCATTAACCGTTATCGAGCACATTGAAACAATCATTCCCAATGAAAGCACCGATATGAGTGCTTTATTTAAATTTTTTCCCATTTTACTGTCCATTTTTCCTTTCTCTTTTTTAGTTAGCCTTAACTAACCCATATTAAAAATTTAGCACATGGAATGATTTTCGACAATTATAAATTTCGTTGCAGTAATGCAACATTTATTACTTTTAGTGCAAAAAACAATGATTTCATTAACTAATCATCGCTTTTCAATAATGCAACAAAATATAAAAAACATATCCTATTAAAGAATATGTCTTTTATATTATTACTGATTTGATGAAATCAATTCCTTCGCACAAACAATAAATTTCTCTAATGCTTGATTAGTCACTACCCCTTTTTTCCAAATCAAACACGATTGTGAAACAATTTCTGGTTCTAATAGTCGGTACGTTAAATTTGGATAAGCATTACTTTTGAAAACTCCATCAATCGAGATTCCATAGCAAAGACCACTTTCTACTAATAAAGCTAAATTTGAATTAATATCATAATTTAAAATCGTTTGTGCATTTATCTCTTTACCTAACCAGTTTTTGAAAGTTTCTTTAACTTCTAATCGATTTGCAATTCCAAAAACTAAATTAGATACTACGTGATTTTCAATTGTTTCATATTCTTTCAATAAATCATCTTTTTTCATTACCAAGCACCATTTATCTAAATAAGGCAACTCCAGGTATTGGTAATAGTCTTTATCGATTGGTTCTAAAACAATTGCTACATCAATTAAACCCTCGTTGATCTTTTCCTTATTTTGATTACTACCAGCCGTATAAATATTATATTTAATTTTGGGATAACGTTTTGAGAACTCCTTTAAAACTACTGGTAAAAACTTATTTCCACTCGATTCACCACATCCTATGGTAATTTCTCCCGAAATATCATACTCACTTTTTCTAATTTCTGCTGCTGTTTTATCTTGCAAATCTAGCATTTCCTTCGCACGACGTTTTAAAATTATGCCACTATTAGTTAAAGTAATTTGTCTACTCCCACGAATAAACAAACGTGTGCCATAAATTTCTTCTAACTGCTGTAATTGTCTTGTTAGCGTCGGTTGTGTCAAGTGTAGTTTTTGGGCTGCTTTAGAAACATTACCTGATTCAACTACTGCCAAAAAATATTCTAGAACTCTTAGATCCATCTTTATCACCACTTTTTATTATACGAGTTATTTATCTATAATACTATTATTCTAAAACTTTTTGAACGATATTAACTGTTTTTTTATTTTTTATAAGGGTAATAATTAATGTAATTGTACTTAAACTGATAAATCCTATAGCATTAGCAATAAATAAAGCTGGTAAAGCTTCAGTTCTCATAAGACTTTGGATTACAATACTGCCATAAGGAGAGATAAACACCCCTAAATTGAATCCAACCAATAATAATGAAGTAGCTAACGTAGTATTTGGAATATTTGAATTATTAATTTTATCAATCAAACTTGGCATAAAAATTTTAAAACCAAACCCCGTTAAATATCCACCAACAAACGTTATAACTAAATTTTGACTTAATCCTAAAATTACCATTGCTAATGCTAAAATAATTAATCCAATCGATGTAGTAAGCTGATTAAAAACCTTTAAGATTTTTCCAAATAATAGTCCTGCGCTAATTCCACCTAATGATAATAAAATAATTACTAAACTAGCATCACTCGCTGTTCCATATCCCTCACCAGTCATTAAAGAAGCAATCTTAATACCCATGATCATATATAACATTGCAGCCATAAAAATTAATCCAACATAATAAACCACTGGCAAAAAGCCGGCACTTTTATGGCTTTCTTTTTTTATTTTATCCCCACCATTAGCCTTAATCACATCGGCTGTTTTTACCTGAGGGACGAACTTAAAATAAATAAAGAAAACAGGTATTGCAATCATATAAGCAATAAACGGAGCCTGCCAATTAATCTTTAATAACTGACCAGCGATAAAAGTAATCGCAATTCCTCCTGCCCCTTCAAATGCTGATTGTAATCCATACATTGATGAACGCTCTTTAGCATCATAAAAATAATTGATCATCGATACCAATAGTGAATTAAACAGACCAACACCAAATCCCAACATTGCACGACTAATCAAAATAATCATAAAATTATCAATTAATAACGGTACTATCCCTGCAATCATAACAATTCCCAGCCCAATAGTAATTGTTTGCTTATACCCAACTCTTTTAGCAATTAAAGAACTTGTTAAAACGGAAATCATCAAAAATAATGACGGTACCGTCGTTAACATTTCTACCATTGATAATGGTACTTGATCAAAATGTTGTGCCATGGCCGGAATATTAGCATTAATCGCTGCAGCACTCCCCACTAATAATGATGCTGATAATAAGGCAAATCTAAGTATTTTTTTATCCATAATAATTATCCTCCTTTGATTACACTTTCATTATAATCAATTGCATTACTATGTCTAATACTTATATTTTATTTATACTATTCGTTTTATGTATAGTTTTATTTGAAATAAAAAACACATCCTTAAAAGAATGTGTTTTCAACATTACATATTCCCCGACACTTAATTACTTAAGCGGAATATGTATCCGTCGGCTCTTTGATATCATAACAGATATACTTAGAATGTCAATAAGAGAATTAGATATCTAATCGTGTTAACTTTACTCATCATCTTTCTCAGCTATAATTTCATTATTAATAATAGGAGCATTTTCTATTTTTTTAGCAATATCAAGTTTATAAGTCAGATTATCATGGTAATTTAATGAAAATAAACAAGCATATAGGGTGTTTAAAACTATACTGATAGATTCTAATGATGAAAATCCAGCAATTTTTGAAAATGATTTTTCCCTTGTCGTAACACGCAAAGTAACCGTAGCTAAATCTGAAAGACTATTATTCCCAATACTCGTAATAGCTATAATTGGACAGTTATTTTCTTTTAATATCTGAGCGGTCTTCACAATATTAGAAGACTCACCTGAATAAGAGATACAAATAGCACATTCATCAGGTGAAGACATTGCAGCATCATGAAATAGATTATCTTGTATAGGGTGAATATAGGCTTTTTTATGAATTCGATTTAATTTAAATACAAATTCTTCTCCAGCAAAATTTAGATTTGACATTGCAAATACCCGTATCTCTTTACTTTGGTGTAAAATTCGTACTGCTTTTTGTAATGAATCATGTTGGAACAAAGACAAAGTATCTTTAGCACTTTCAATGTGTAAATTTACGATTTTACTAGCTATTGTCATAATAGAATCTTGGTTACTGAACGGTAAATTAGAATCAATATTACAAAAATGGCTATTTAAATAATTTGCTTCTTCTAAATAGGCGTCTTTAAATTCAACCCAGCCTTGAAAACCCAGCTTCTTCGAAATTCTAATCAAAGTTGATGGTGATGTAAATGTTGCATCAGCAATCATTTTAACAGAATAGTCTTTAATATTAATCTGTTTATCTAGAATATAATCAATAATTACCCGTTCATTATGTGAAAAGGGGTAGGCTTTCATTTGTTCTTTTAACAACATCATCATTACCTCCTAATATCTTCATTATATAGAATGAGAATATTATTTACAAATTTTAATAAATATTGACTATTAATTGTGAACATTATGTCTAAATAATATTTAAATATTTAATCACGTTCATAGCTGTGATATTTTGATTATATTATTAAAGGGGGCAATTTAAATGCAGTATCGAGATAGTTACTTAAGTTATTTATTAATGTATTTATTCTATTTTTTATCACTGGCGTTATTATCAGGCCTGATTTCTGTTTATCTGCTAGATCGTGGATATAGTGCTTCACAAGTTAGTCTGGTAGTAGCATCTTCATACATTGTTTCAGTAATTTTACAGCCTCTAGTAGGCTATCTAAATGATCACTTTAACTTAAAATGGGTAAATAGTGTTGTTTTAATTATTGCCGCAATTTTAGGAATAGCTCTAATTTTTGCAAAACATCTTTTTAGTATTACTTTATTGTACAGTCTTACTTTAGGGCTCTTTAACAGCACTAAGCCAGTTATTGAAAGAATGGCCACCTTATCTAAATATCAATATGGAAAAATTAGAATCTGGGGAACAATTGGATATGCTATTGGTTCACAAATCGGTGGTCTTATATATCAATACATTTCACCTGAAAGTATGTATTTCTTTTTTTCTATTAGCCTAGGAATTTGTCTTCTAGGTATTATCGGTACTAGAAACGAACATAAAAATTCTGATATTCATGGTGAAACGACTACACAACACCTAGGCTTATGGAATAAAAACTTTATCGTCTATTTGATTATAGTTTGCTTATTCTATGCGATAACTAACCTAAATACGACCTATTTACCAGCAATGTTTCAGCATCAAGGGATTTCAGTTGATAAGGTTTCTACAATTATTTTATTGATTACTATTTCAGAATTACCAATTATTTATTATTCTCATCGTTTTATGAATAACATTTCAAATCGTCATATGTTAATAATTGTTTTTATCTTATTAATCATTCAGTTTGGTACATATTGTTTTATTCCTTATAATATCATACATGTGATTATATCTATCGGTACTAAGGCTGTATCAACCGTAATCTTTATTATGCTCAATATGAAAATCGTTGTTTCTATAGTTGATTCTGATTTACAGATGAGTGCTCTTGCATGGGTTTCTACATTCAATAGTTTTTCTTCAATTGTTGGTCAAGGTCTTGGTGGAAAAATACTTGATACTTATTCTTATACTGATTTTTACTTAATTTTATTTTTAATCGCTGTAATTGGTCTAGGAATTTCTTACTTTTATCATCTTCCTTCTGGGCATAAATATCATCTTTTCTAAAATAATTTGTAACTAAAAAAAGATAAAAGGATATAATCTTAAAAATTATATCCTTTAAATTTATCCAAATAGACGACTCTAGTTTCATTAAGAAACACAAAATATTATTTATCAAAATCAAACATTTCAAAGACATCAGAAACTGGTAAACAGTTTTCAATGTTTTCGATTGTTTTAGCAAGTAAACCTGCTACAGAAACTGTCTTTAATTTAGGGAACATTTTATCTTCAGGTAATTTGATTGTATCTGTTACAACAACTTCATCAGCAGATGAATTTTGTAATCTTTCAACTGCAGGTCCAGAGAATACTGGGTGCGTACAAGCAACATGAACTGATTTAGCACCTTTTTCTTTTAACATCTCAATACCAGCAACAATGGTTCCTCCAGTATCGATCATGTCATCAACCATAATACAGTTCTTCCCGGATACATCCCCTAAAACACCCATGATTTCAGCCACGTTTGGTTTAGGTCTTCTTTTATCAATAATTGCAACTGGGGCATCTAAAGCTACTGCTAATTTACGAGCTCTAGTGGCACCACCATGGTCAGGAGAAACCACGCAAATATCTTCCATATCTTTCTTCTTAAAGTAGTTTGAGATAAGTGGCAATGCCTGCATTTCATCAACTGGAATATCAAAGAACCCTTGAATTTGAGCTGCATGCAAGTCAACTGTTACAACTCTAGTTACACCAGCTACAGTTAATAAGTCAGCTACTAATTTAGACGTAATTGGTTGTCTTGGTTTAGCCTTACGATCTTGACGAGCATATCCAAAATATGGAATGATTGCTGTAATTTCTTTAGCAGAAGCTCTTTTTAAAGCATCAGCTAAAACTAAGATTTCCATTAAGTTTTCAGTGACCGGATTAGAAGTAGACTGGACAATAAAGACATCCTTACCACGTACTGATTCATCAATTTCAACTAAGATTTCTCCATCAGCAAAATGATGCACTTTACTTTTTCCTACTTTTGTTCCTAATTTTTCTGCGATATCGTTAGCTAATTCACCACTAGCTGATAATGCAAAGACAGTTATTTTATTTTTCATTTTCTTCTCCTATTTTCCTTTTTGATTTCTTTTTTCTTCTAATACTTTGGCATATCCATCTTTATTAACTTGGCGAGCCCGAGCAATTGCAAAAGCGGAATCTTCAACTTGATCTGTAATAGTTGAGCCCGCTGCAACATAGGCATTAGCACCGACCGTTACTGGAGCAACTAAATTACTATTACATCCAATGAAGGCATTGTCACCAATAATAGTTTGGAATTTATTTTTACCGTCATAATTTGAAGTAATTGTTCCACATCCCATGTTTACATTACTTCCGACAGTTGCATCACCAACATAAGTTAAATGTGATGCTTTACTTCCTTTTCCAAAGACTGCTTTTTTCATTTCAACGAAGTTACCCATATGAGCATCTTCTAAAATATGGCAGTTAGTTCTTAGACGAGCAAATGGTCCAATATCTACACCATTTTCGATAATCGAATCAGAGATAACTGAGAATTTAATTTCAACATTATCCTTAATTTCAACATTATCAAATTCGCAATAAGGCCCAATATGGCAATTGCTGCCAATACTTGACTTACCTTTAATAATACATCCTGGTTCGATTGTCGTATCAGCACCAATCGTTACATCAACTCCAATATAAGTATTATTAATATCAATAATGTTAACACCATTTAATAAATGTTGTTTATTTATTTTTAATTGTAATGATTTAGTTGCTTCCGCAAGTTCAACCCGATCGTTGATTCCCCCAACTTCAGCTAAATCAGCAATTTTATATCCACCGACTTTAAGTTTATCATTATTCATGATTTCTATTACATCAGTGATATAATATTCATTTTGAGCATTATCATTAGTTACTTTTTCTAACGCTTCAAATACTGCAATGTTATCAAAACAATATTCTCCGCAGTTCATCTCACTAATTTGAACTTGCTCTGGAGTACAGTCTTTAAATTCGACAATCCCCGTTACTTGATCATTATTTCTAATTACACGACCAAATTTTTTATCTAAATCACAATCACATGTCATGATCGTTCCTTTTAATTGGTTATCGTTATGATAAGCAATTAAATCTTTTAATGTTTCACTAGTAATTAGTGGAGCATCACCATTTAACACCACAGTTGTTCCTGCTTTACCTGCCAAAGCATCTTTACATTGCATTAATGCATGTCCAGTTCCTAACTGTTCTTTCTGATAAATAATATTTACCCCGTCTAACAGTTTTTCAACTTCTTCTGCTTTGTGACCAACAATTACGTAGATTTCATCAACACCAACTTGTTTCAATTCATCAACAATATGATTGATCATCGGCTTGTATAAAACCTCATGGACAACCTTTGGTTTATCTGACTTCATTCTGGTACCTTTACCAGCCGCCATAACTACCGCATAAGTTTTCATTTTCACACCTCTTCATTAACAACAACATAATAACAAAAAATTTACATTTGTTAAAGGAAAAAAAGATAAAATATGTCGTAAAATTGAAAAGAAATTGATTTAATCAATTTCCTCATCATTCAATATTTCTGTTTTCCTTACAAAATAATATTTTCCCTTAAAATACTTCATTCCCTTTTCTAAAATAATATTATTACGTGTCAAGCCAAAAACACACGATCCACTTCCAGACATTAAAGCTCCATCAAATCCAATTTTCATCATTTCCTCTTTAATCTTAGCAATCTCTGGTACCATCTTGATTGACGGCTCTTCTAAAGTATTTTGAAGATTATCGATGACTATTTGATAATTACCATCTTCAATTCCTGTCGCCATTAATCGACAGTCTTGATGGCTAGCTTTACTTAAATCTAAACTAGTGAATGATTTTTTCGTTGATACCCCTCGTTTAGGTTTAACTAATAATACTTTACATTCAAAAGAATTCTTTATAAATTCTAATTTTTCACCAACACCACTAACTAAAGCAATTTTTTGATAAATACAAAAAGGAATATCTGCCCCAACTTCTTTTCCTAATGCAGCCATTTCCTCATTGCTCAGATTTAAATAAAATAATTTATTCATTGCTTTAATTACCGCCGCACCATCAGCACTTCCTCCCGCTAAACCAGCTTGAGTAGGAATATGCTTATAAACAAAGATCTTAACCCCTTTTTTGATGTTATAACGTTCTTTCATTAAAGCAACAACCTTATACATAATATTTCGTTCATCCGTGGGCATGATTTTGCTATTTGAATCAATTTCAATTCCGCTAGCAATAGTATTAATATAGATTAAATCATGTAAAGTAATTGGAGCCATGATCATTTCTAATTCATGATATCCATCTTCTCTTTTTCCGATTACATCAAGTGCTAAATTTATTTTTGCGTATGCTTTTACTTTCATTACTTCACCTACTTGTCGGATATATTTTTCGTGCTACTCCTCTTGTGTCGATCCCTCCAACGCCTAAATGCTTATTTGAAGTTTTAGCCACAATTTTCTCTAAGTCAACATAATTTTTGATACTCGCATTAGCAATCTGACTTACTACAAAAACCGGATCAAGCGCATGAATATTTTTTCTGCTTGGACTAGAAGCAAAATTAGCTCCACTAGCTAATAAAAGCTCATAGTACGATTGACACGCTCCAGCAAAAATAATCAAACTATCTTTGTCATCCTCATACAAACGTGCTCGACGAATTGCTTCTACAAAATCTTTAGTATGCAAATAACTATTAATATCTTTGCGATTACCATTTTTCTTCATTGCATCATGACCGGTTATCACCAATAAATTAGGGCGATGTTTTTCTAATAAAGGAATAATTTGATCTTTAATTTCATTTTCTTTCATAAAATAGCCATGAACATTGATATTAAATTCTTCATATTTTTTCAAACACATGTCAAGATAATGTTTATCTCCATCAATATGCAGCACACTACCTTTTAAACATGGTCGACTTTCTACTATTATATCACTTTTCTCACTACTAAAATCACTTAATTCCAAATCACTCTCATCACTATCAGCTACTAACCGATATTCAATTCCAGTCAAATAATAAACATCATCTTGAATATCGGTAATTTTAAAACAGATATCTTTGCCATATTTTTTTCGACAGACAATATCACCAATTTTCATTTATATCACCATGATATTATATGTAATTAAATCATTTTGGTGATATTTTTAAAATCCGCTAATTCTAATTCTTCACTTCTTTTTCGATTTTCAATTCCCGTCTGCAATAAAATTTCTTCAGCTTCCTCATAACTTTGCTTTAAATTATTTAAAATCGTTTTTCGTCGCTGTTTAAAACAAATATTTAATACTTCATATAATTTCAAATCCGGTGCTTTTTTTAACTCAATTTTTAAAATTGCTGAATCAACATGCGGAGCAGGCATAAATACATTTTTATTAACAGTAAATAAGTATTCAATTGTCCCCATATCTTTAATCATCAATAATAATGGATTTTTATAAATACCCGTCATTTTTAAAGCTACTTCTTTTTGAACCATAACAATCATTTCATCGATTCCAAAATTTCCTAACACAACTTTTTCAATTATTGCCGTTGTAATATAATATGGAAGATTAGCAACTAAACATACTTTTTGATATCTTTGCTTTAACTGATCAACAATCGGTTTAATATCCTGTTCCATAAAATCACCAAAGATAATTTCAATATTATCTTGATTTAAAAACTCCTGATACACAGGCATAAAACGCTCATCAATTTCAAAACTAGTAACTTTTCCACTATAACGCCCTAATACTTGTGTTAATGCGCCAATTCCCGGTCCTACTTCAATAACCGCCGTTGTTTGATCAATCTTTGCACTAGTCACGATCTTATTTATTATATTTACATCAATTAAAAAATTTTGACCATATTTCTTTAACGCATTCAAATGATATTTTTCTAAAATATATTTTGTTGTCGAGGGAGTTGCGATTTCCTTCATTACTGATTCACCTTGATTTTAAAAATCTTTCCTGCTCTTTTAAATTCACCATTATCACTTAGTGTTTGATACGATCCAATCTCCTCACCCAAACGTTGATAAAGACTAAATGCTTTAGAATGTGATGACTTTAAATACAAATCTTCTTTATCTTGATAATGAGGAATAATTACATTTCTTAACCAATAATTCCCATTTCCTCGTGCCTTTGGTGAAATATGGAAATAATTAAGAACAATTGCATTAGCCCCTTGTTCAAAGACTGGTTTATCAAAATATTTTGAAGAATCAATATTCCCCGTTGTTACCATCGCTAAACCAACACATTGATCATACTTATACATAACATGATAATCAACATTAACATTAGGGTCATCTTTTAAAATATGTACTAGCTGATTACAATGATATACTTCATCATAGTCATCATAAAAATCACGATACTTCACTTTTAAATTATCAATAATCGGGACTAGATATTCCCCTTTAAATTCATTACTTACTTTAAATGTATAACCATTATGTTTACCTAGATCCATCATTTAACCTCCCTAACACCTGTTCTTTAGTGATTCCAACCATATTTAATCGTTTAAAAAGTGTTTTGACATTCCCATAACCCAAATTAAATGCCTCATACACCATCAATCTTCTTTGCTTATTACCAATAATATCTAAAGCAACAAATTCACTCCAAGTAATGCTTTCTCGATTAACATCAAAAGAAACTACATTTTCTAATGCTTCTATCACAGCTTCTTTATTAGCTTCAGCAATACCTAATTTCTTCTTACCTCTAGCATCCTTTTTAGCAACAAAAGCATGTTGACAGTTAGGGACAACTGCTTGAATTTGATCACGAATTTTTTTCCCTGGAAAATCAGGGTCTGTCAAAACAATAATTCCTCGACTTTTACTTGCTTCTTGAATTAATTCTAATGTTTGTTGATCCAATGCTAATCCGTGTGTCTCAATCGTATCTACTTCAAATAATTCTTTTAATAAGGCTGTGTCTGTTTTACCTTCAACAACGACTATTTCTTTAATTTTTTTCATAATTTCACCTAACTCTAATTATAACGATATTTCACTTAAAATAAAAGGTATAATCTTGGGGCTACCCATAATAACGATTTTATCTAACCAATATAAATCAACACCATAATATTCTTTTTATACAATTAATTAAATAATCAAAAGGACAATTCAATGAAAGGATTAACTAATAGTTAAAGAAAATGGTTCTAGATTACTTTTTGTGCAAATAGCATTAAGGCAGTTCGTTACCGAATCCTGCATAGTGTCTTTGGTGCTTTAGATACTCGAGACGCCACAGAAACTTACGTAATATTATCTGGTTGAAAAAACAAACTATCGATCCCTAGTGATATTTTAATAATTCCCCAATCACAATACAATATCCTTTTCAAATTATTGAAGCTACTGTTTTTAATTGTACAGCAATAATGAGTTATATTATCATAAAAAGCTAATCACTATGTTAAATACAATCATGACAATACTTCAAGCTAAAGGTTAACATACCAAAGAACATTGCATTTGAGTTCAAAAATTAGCAATGAAAGTTGCTCATGAGTTAAATATGTCTGATACCAGATTAAATAATTTCTTCCATACTTCACAATATTGAAAAATTAATATTCCTACAAGTATTCTGCTTAAAACAGGTCCTTTAACAACTGCTGAAAAAAATCATAAATACTCTCTAGAATCCTATAAAATGATCAATGATATTTTTGGTAAAGAAATTGGTCAAATGGTTTTACAGTACCATGAACAGAGCAACGACTCAGATTACCCATTTCTATCTTGATTGTATCAACGCTTTGATCAAGTCTTAAAAAGATAAAATTATCTAATTGACATCATGATAAAATTACGTTATGCTTGATGTGCAAACTTAATAAACCGCTTAAATAATAAGCTATAGCTTTTCCACGTTTCTGAGTTATAAACGGGAGGTTATAGCTTTTTTTGCGAAGGAAGGAGAACTTATGAATCAAGAATATGATATGATGGCTCACAAGCCCATCTTCCCATTATTAATGAAAATGGCAATTCCCCCGATGATTTCAATGTTAATTCAATCAATGTACAATATTATTGATAGTATTTTTGTTGCTAAATTGGGAGAGGAAGCATTAACCGCCTTATCATTAGCATTTCCACTTCAAAACCTGTCATTAGCTTTTTCAGTAGGTCTCGGGGTAGCAATTAACGCATTGATTGCTAAAAGTTTAGGTGCCAGTGATGAAAAACAAGCTAATTATATTAGTGATCATGGGATTTTTTTAGCTATTCTTCACTCTTTATTATTTGTTTTTATTGGTATCTTTTTAATGAAACCGTTCTTTTTGATGTTTACTACTAACCCAACTGTTTTAGATTATGCAATTACATACGGGTCAATCGTGATTACCTTTACCTTTGGTTCTATTATTCATATTACTATTGAAAAAATGTTTCAAGCTACTGGGAATATGATGATTCCAATGTTTTTACAAGGAATTGGAGCAATTGTCAATATTATCCTCGACCCTATTTTAATTTTTGGAATAAACGGTTACTTAGAGTTTGGGGTTGCTGGAGCTGCAATTGCGACAATCATCGGTCAGATGACTGCCTGTTTACTAGCAATTATCTTATTTAGAAAAACTTCACGTATCAAAGTATCTTTAAAAAATTTTAAACCAAATGCACAAATTATTAAAAATATCTATTCAATTGCAATCCCATCAGGGGTGATGACATCATTACCATCTATCTTAGTTGCTTTACTTAATAGTTTGTTAGCGACAGTATCACAAACGGCAATCGCTTTCTTTGGGATATATTTCAAGCTTCAATCATTTATTTACATGCCAGCTAATGGATTGATTCAGGGAATGCGACCATTAATTAGTTATAATTATGGAGCTAGGCATTTTGATCGTGTTAAAAAGATTATCAAAGTTTCAATTATCTCTACTGCGGTGATCTTATGTTGTGGAACAATTATTTTTATGGGATTGCCAGAATTAGTCCTATCATGGTTTAATGCAACTGAACAATTATTAGAAATTGGTATTATTGGTCTTCGAGTGATTTCACCATGTTTTATTCTTTCTACAATGGGAGTCGTTATCTCCGGAGTTTTTGAATCTTTAGGTAAGGGACGTCAATCATTGACGATTTCACTATTGCGACAATTTATTATTACTTTACCTTTAGCCTATATTTTATTGAAAGTAATAGGGCTTAATGGAATTTGGCTTTCATTTGTTATTGCCGAAGGAATTGCCAGTGTCATTGCAGTAATCTTAATAAAAAAAGAACTTCATAACTTTAAGGTGGATTAACGATCCACCTTTTTAATAAATATCCACCGGCTAAGCCGGTGGTTTTACATTTGCGGGCATAGCCCTGCTCTCAGAGCGCATGTCTCAA
>NZ_JAHOCB010000126.1:0-514 GCF_019125875.1 Erysipelatoclostridium sp. MSK.23.31
CAAACGCTTTTCCATGACGTGCTTCATCACGTGCCATTTCATGCACTGTATCATGAATTGCATCTAAGTTTAATGCTTTAGCTTTCTTAGCTAATTCTGTTTTACCCATAGTTGCTCCATTTTCAGCTTCAACACGCATCTCTAGGTTCTTTTTTGTTGAATCAGTTACTACTTCTCCTAATAATTCTGCAAATTTTGCTGCATGTTCAGCTTCTTCATAAGCTGCTTTTTCCCAATATAATCCAATTTCTGGATATCCTTCACGATGTGCAACTCTTGCCATTGCTAAATACATTCCTACTTCTGAGCATTCTCCTTCAAAGTTTGCTCTTAATTCTTTTTTGATCTCTTCATCTACGTCTTTAGCAACACCTACAACGTGTTCTGCTGCCCAAGTCATTTCACCTGTTTGTTCAACGAACTTGTCAGCCCCAACTTTACATACTGGACATTGTTCTGGAGCTGCATCTCCTTCATAAACATATCCACATACAGAACATACAAATTTAGCCAT
>NZ_JAHOCB010000127.1:0-473 GCF_019125875.1 Erysipelatoclostridium sp. MSK.23.31
AATTGTGAGGTAGTGGAAGATGAATAGAGAAATAAAATTTAAAGCATATATAGAAGTAAAAGAAAAACAAAATTTTTATGATGGTGACAAAGTTAAATTAATTGATAAAAAGATATCTGATGTCAATGAAATTTATTGGTGTAACGGTGAAATATCGCATATCCGCATAAAGAATTCTCCCTTAGAAATTCACACCATTTTTAGCGATTATTGCAATATTAAATTATTACAATATACGGGTTTAAAAGACAAAAATAATAAAGAAGTATATGAGGGAGATATTGTTTGCGCAAATGATGAAAAATGTATTATTTCTTGGCATTTAGGTGGATGGATCTTAAATAAAGTAAACAAAAGTGACTACGTTAGATTGTTTATTAGCTATTTAACAAAGAGAGAAAACAAGCAATATTATAGTGATGATATTGAAATAATTGGAAATATATACGAAAACAAGGAGTTATTAGAAGATG
>NZ_JAHOCB010000128.1:0-471 GCF_019125875.1 Erysipelatoclostridium sp. MSK.23.31
CTGCAGTAAAAGAAGCATTATTTACACCATTAATGTTAGAAAATATCGAAACATTCTCTAAAACAAATGATGCAAAAAGCGATGAATTACACATTTTCGCAATGGCATGGTTACAAATGTTCGGTGAATTTGGTGGTTCTGGGGTTACAATCGGTTTAGTAATTTCTATCTTAGTTTTCTCAAAACGTGAAGATAACCGTACAATCGCAGGTATCTCATTAGTACCAGGTTTATTCAACATCAATGAAACAGTTACATTTGGTATCCCAATGGTATTAAACCCAATCTTAGGTATTCCATTTGTATTCGCACCAATTGCTACTTTAGCAGTAGGTTATATCTTAACTGTAATTGGATTCTGTCCAAAAGCTGTAATCAATACACCTTGGACAACACCACCTATCTTACATGGTTTCTTAACTACAGGAGCTAATATCATGGGTGCTGTATCTCAAGCAATTGCAATCGTAG
>NZ_JAHOCB010000129.1:0-459 GCF_019125875.1 Erysipelatoclostridium sp. MSK.23.31
GTTCTGTTTGGCATAGAGTTGGCAAAGCGTCATTTTCTTGCCTGTGCTGTCGATACCGTCCTCAATATCCCGTCTTATCTGCTGTTCCAGTTCTCGAAGTGAGGGTTTTTCCCGTTTTCCCTTTGGTGTCGGGTCTGTGGGTGTCAATCTCCAAGCATACACATATTTTGTGTTTCCCAATGCGTCTACATATTTATATAAGTATTTTCCGTCTGTTCGTTGGCTCTCTCCAGTATGCAGGATACGACCTTTGTTATCCCGTCTTTTTTCTTTCATGGTGTCTGCTCCTTTCCTTGTTGGAAAGAGCCTTGATATGACTTGTGTTCATCATAACACATACAAGGCTCATTTGCATTAGATTGCGTCCAATTTATCAATAACCTTTTCAAACTGTCGGCGTTTAATCTGTATGCGGTTGCCATTCATAATGAGCCAGCCAGCGTCCTTGTTTTCCTCTGC
>NZ_JAHOCB010000130.1:0-458 GCF_019125875.1 Erysipelatoclostridium sp. MSK.23.31
GAAATGCTTTGTCGGCTGGCGAGCCTGCGAGCCTTGACTGTGCCCCCGTTATCTAACAGGGGGGCACTATTTCACAAAAGACAAGTCAAAAACCATACACCCCCAAACCTGTGAGTAGTAATGAGAGGTTTTAAGAAGATAGTACATATCACACTTTTTGAAAGGTGGTTTACAGGTATTTCAAGGCTATTGTGGGATTGGAGGAATACAATGAACAATTTAGAATTTGCACTTGAAATGAAGAACAAACGTCTTGCCAGCGGTCTTTCACAAGGAGAACTTGCAAGTCTTACCCATGTATCAAGATATAGTATCAACCGCTTTGAGAACGGAAAAGCTAACGCCAGCAAGGAAACACAGAACATTATCCTGCGTTGTCTGAATTACTATATCTGCGATAAGCCTTTTTATCTGCTCGTTGATTATCTGTCTGTCCGTTTTCCAACGACTGACGCATT
>NZ_JAHOCB010000131.1:0-454 GCF_019125875.1 Erysipelatoclostridium sp. MSK.23.31
CATGACCGCATGGACAGCCAGTTAACATTCAATAAGGATAGTGTAGTTGTCAAAGTCGGGAACAAGACGCTTGTAAAAGATACAGATTATAAAGTTGTAACAACTGGCTTAACTGGAGAAACATTCCAGATCCAGATTACAGATTTAAAAGCGACAATTAATAAATATTTTTATGCATCTGAAGCGGGAGCAAATCCAGAAACAGAGAAGCTGTACGGTCAAAAAATTGTTGTAGAATATAATGCCACTTTAAATGAATCTGCTCAGGCTGATACTGGTAGAGCAGGTTTCGAAAATGATGTAAGACTGGAATATTCTAACGACCCCGACAGTAACGGGACTGGTAAAACAGGGTTAACACCTTGGGATACAGTAGTGGCATTTACATTTAGAATGGACGGTATCAAAGTAAATGACCAGACTCCAGAAAGAAAGCTGGAAGGTGCTAAATTTA
>NZ_JAHOCB010000014.1:0-80466 GCF_019125875.1 Erysipelatoclostridium sp. MSK.23.31
GCTAAAGCTTTTTGAGACCCCCAGCCTAGCTGGGGGTTTTATTGCAGACAAAAAACAAGCAGTTATATCAACTGCTTGTTTTTCCAAAAATGTTTATACATCTTTTTTTCAAATTTATCTGATTCTTCTAATTTGTATACCACAAATGAATTGGGCCTAAATGTCAATATTTTTATTATGAGTCTTCCTTTTTACTTCAACAACAACCCAATCGGCTATACTGATTTTCTCGTATTCCGGACAAATAAAATGGTAGGGCTTGCTGGTGATATTGATTTTTCTAGAAATACCTCTGGGAGCCTTACAACAGCTATCTGAAGCTCAGTTGTTTTAATATTTAAACTCTCTAACTCTAATACCATTTCTTTCACCTCATTATTAGTATATCAGCTTATAACATTAAAAAAACACGACAAAAATACTGTCTTTATTTCAATAAATAATCATATTTCACAAGTGTTTGATTATTGCCAATATTTAAAAATCTATTTTTCTTTACTAATTTTATCAATTAGCCATTTTCCATCTTTTTCTACCATCTCAAATTTAAATGTAAATTCGGTATACTTAGCGTTGTCTAATTCTTTATATAACGGATTATATAACTCTTTTGACAAATCATCAAAAATCTTTTTCATCATTGCTTCTTGTCCCTGTTCTAAATATATTTTAGATAACTCTTCCATATTTTCTTCTTGATACTTCTGAGCCAGTTCATTAATATTTTCTTGTGCTGATGTCATATCGATTGATTTTTCATCTAGTCTTTTTCCTTTAACCAGTACGGTATTTTCTTCTTCGTCATCAAAAGTTATTTTATACTCTTTTATTAATTTATCAAAGACTTTTTTAACAAAGTTTTCGGTTTCTTTCACAAAGGATTCACCATAAACATTTTCATCTTCAAAATTCTTAAATCCATCAGTTATAGAACTAATATCAAGTACATCAGTATAATCATCAGTTCCCAGCTTTTCTAATTCATCTAGCTTGTATTCCTTTATATTATCAAAAAAAGATGTAACTACCTTTTCCTGTTCTTTCTGGGTGTTATCGTTTCCAGCACATCCAGTCATAGAAATAATCATTAATGCTGCCAAAGCAAATGTTAAAATTTTTTTCATATTTATTTCCTCCAAAAATGCAATCAACTTATCCTACTAGCAATAAATCAAAACTATAATACATTTATCCCTCCTGCTATCAAATTAGCCAACCGGCTTATACTAAATTTTAACATAAAATTACATACTTATGTCTATAAATGATAAAAATTGTTTTTTTAATCTATTTAAATATAAAGGTACATCATTGTTAGTGTAGAATAAAGATTTCATAAAAAACATCTCTGTTACACTTGAAAATCAGTAAAATAAAATCCGTTGTATGCAACACCTATAGATATAAAAAATCTGTTATTTGATATTTCTGATAGGACATTTACTCGAGCATATGCTGCTAATACATAAAATGAATAAGATATTCACTGATTCTAGCCATGTGGATAATCAAAGTAGAGTATAAAGTCTTAAATAGGAAATTTTTATTTGTTTTGCAAATTAAATATATCTAATACCTCTTTTAAGATGCATTCTAAAATTAGAGTTATTAAATACTGGTCTCAAAAATCGAAATGCATATGAGACAGATTGTAATAACCCGATCATAAGAAAATCTAACTGTTGTTATAATCGATTTGAACAATTTAAAATTAGCGAATGACCAACATGACCATGATACTGCTGATTAATATATTATTATAGCAGCAAATATATACATGTCCGGTTTATATCTTTGACTACAAAAATATCTTTCAGTTATAGAGTAGTCTTGGCTATAAAAGTATAATTTTACTGAAAAAATATTGTAATGAAGAAAGATTTGATTCCAATTTATGGATTGTAGGCGAAGTCTGTAAGTGATTTTGTGTAAAGCCAAACTTCATTAGATGAGGGGAAATTACATTGAATAATCATGTAACGCAACACATCAGTTATACATTTTACCTAAAATTTAATAAATATTTTATTAGACAATCTAATTTTTTATTGATTCATAATTAACATCACCATATTGAATATTAATTATAAGCATTTATCATTTTATTATTAAATAAAACAACCACCGATTGTTAGCCGGAGGTTGTCTGTTGTGGCATAATTGTACTATTTAGTTTTTCTTCTTTAGTAGAGTAATTCCTGCTAAAGAGATTGTTCCTAACATTGCGAAAGTAGCAACAAGCGCATTATCACCCGTTTTAACAGAAGTATTATCTTTAGATGGTTTTTCTGTTGGTGCAATAGTATCAACATCTGCTTTTTCAGTTGCTCTAACTGTTACTTTTACTGGATTAGAAAAGTCTACTTTAGTATAAATAATTTCATATTCTCCAGTATGAGTATCAATTACCATATTTGGGTTTACCCATCCCCATCCTTCAGGTAATGCAATTGATTCTAATTTATTACCAATAACACCTTCTAAATCCATATCACTAGGTAATAGTGGTTTTTCAACTACTGTTAGCTTTGCTGTTTTACGTACTGATGGTTTACTATCATGCATTGCGGAATAATGAATATTGTATTCACCTGGTGCCAGTTTAGCAATTTTTTCTTTACTAGCTGCGCCATCTATTAAGCATTCTACCTTAGTTTGATTTTGATCATTGCTTTGAGAGTTATCGTTTAAGTCAGGGTTTGTAGTAAACATATGTTCATTATCTATTGAGTAATCAATTGTATACTCTGATAAGTCTACTAATTCACTGCCTGCTGTTAATGTTGCTTCATTTAATAAATCTGGTACAACACCTTCTACCATTGATAAATCTTTTACATTGAGAGCTGCAGTATTAGCATAGTATTTTTCTGCCGCTGCTTTTTGCTCTTGATTTTGTGCATAGTATGCATATTCAACTTTAAATGTTTGTCCTGCTAAGTTTGAACCTGCATCTCCTGGCCAGTTTCCACCAGTAGCAAAGTTTAATTGAATATATTGAGGGCGGTCTAATGCTGCTTTGGCAGCAGGATCATCACTATAATCAACACTTCTTACAATTTGATCATCAATATACCATTCCATTTTACCTTCAGACCAGTTAATACCAAATACATGGTACGTTTCACCATCGATCACAACACCTGGTGTAGTAATTTTTGACCCTTTGCCGTTCCCTGCATATTTACCATTATCTGCTCCCGGTGTATATCCTGGTTTATTGGTATCGCTGTAATGTAACGTTTCATAAACAAAATTAGGATCACCGATCGATTCCATGATATCAATTTCTCCTGATAAAGGCCAACCATCTCCTTGGTCACCGTTAATAGATCCATCTAACGTAAAATCGGACCCTAATGTCCAGAATGCTGGGAAAGTTGCTTGTCCTTCTGGTAATTTAGCTAATACTTCAATACGCCCAAATAAAAAATCTTGTTTGCCATGTGTTCTAACGCTTCCAGAATTATAAATAACTTGACGATCTCCACGTGGATTTTTATATTGTGACTCCTTAGCACGATCTGTCACCTCTAAGACAAGTTTACCGTCATCAACATGTACGTTTTCTTTATCTTTAGTATAGTGTTGTTGTTCAACACCACGAATACACCCTAATTCATAACCCCATTTAGAGTTATCTAATCCATTGTTATCAATAGCACCTGTTCCATCGAACTCATCTTTCCAAATTACTTCATATTTTTCATCATTTGGAGTAGTCTCAGTACCTATTTGACTCAATGTTACATCGTCAATATAGATTTGTGATTTATATGTAGCATTCTCAGTTGATTCTGTCCATTTAATAAAAGCTAATGCTACTTCACTATTTTCTCCACTATTAAATGTAAATGTTAAATCTTGATATTGCCAAGCTTCATTAAATGTAATTGCTTGTTCTATAGCAGGATTTAAATTCTCTACATTTGGTGTTTTAATAGCAACAATTGCTTGTGCAGCAGCATCAGCACTTAAAACTTTAGCTGTTACTTTATATTCTTTGTTCTTCTCTAATGATAATGTTTGATATACTGATGCATTTTTACTGAATGATGGTAATAACCCGCAAACTTTACTGTTATGAGCCGCACCTGGGTAATCAGTAATTTGACCATCACCTGTTGTACTCCAGTATTGACCTTTATTAGTTTCAAATCCACCATTCTTAATTAAATTTGTTCCGGGTTTAGTTCTTTCAAGTTCTAACATTTCATACTCTGTTTCTAAACCTGTAGTATCAAGATTTTTAGCTACGGCTGAAAACATATTTATTCCTGAAAGACTTAGAGCCGAGGTTAGTGCTAATGCACTTTTAAAAAACTTTGACTTCATATATAATCTCCCTTTTATAGAATGTTGTAATAGTTATTCACCTATTATGCCACTGAAATCGTTTTCAAATAACTAGTACCAATATAATATATAAAATTTAGTAAAATATTTCAATATATTTCTCAATATTTAGTAAATAATTATATAGTTTTATATATAATTTTTTACTATCTGGATAAACACTATACTTTCAAATAAAGTAGGAAAATTATGATTATGGTTCGTAGTTCATCTCTCACTACTGTTATGAAACTAACAATACTAAAATAAAAGAATCCTAGTAAATATATACACTTATATAACACCGTTATAGCTTTGATTGAGAACCTTAATTATAATTGTACTGATTATAAAATCTTTATAATTAAAGCCTTGATCATCATACTAATTACCCTAATATCAAATAACTTGTTTATAAAAAAAAGGGAAAGAAAATCGAGAATGTCCGCATAAATACTATTATCTATCAGAAAAACGGATAGAAGAACAGAAAGTAACTTGAGATCGTAATGTATCCAATATAATCTGCATCATTCAAAACGTTATTTGCTCCATTCTCTTGATTGCTGGAACTATCTTCATTATAATACTCAGTATTTCTTTGAGACGGTTAATTCTCTGATTCTGTATCTTTTGAATAAGCCCTAATAAAATAATTACAATAACTAAGCATTTTAAGAGCAATCTATTTTTTCAATTAATCTTCCTCTAACTTTTTTAATCCAATACTTAAGGCTGGCTGTGATATGTGAAGCTGTTGTGCAGCTTTTGTCATAATCTGATTTTTTGCAATAGCAATAAATTGTTCAAGTTGTGATAACTCCATAATTTTCTCCTCCAATTTATAAATAAAACTTATAGCCCTATAAAAATGTTATATTATATAATTATTATTTTATCTTGTGAAATAATACATGTAAAGATTTGAGTATCCTTTCTTAAACTTAAATCAATAAAAATATATTATAGTTAAGGAGAAAATTATGCAAAAAAGAGAAATTGGTCATTTATTAGTATCACAAATTGGTATGGAATGCATGGGGGTTTCCCATGGATATGGTCAAGTGCCAAGTGAAAAATATGCAATTGAAGCAATAAGAAATGCATATCAAGAAGGTTGTACTTTTTTTGATACCGCTGAAACTTATGGTAAAGAAATGTTTGAAGCAGGGCATAACGAACGTCTTGTAGGAAAAGCAGTTGAGCCTTTTAGAAAAGATATAACTCTTGCAACAAAATTATATCTAAATACCCAAGAAGTTGAAAATAATGGATTAGAGAAAGTTATTCGAGAGCACTTAAAAAAATCAATGAAAAATTTAAAAACAGATTATATCGATCTTTATTATTTACATAGAATAAATCGCGATATTCCTATTGAAGATGTTGCGTTAGTGATGGGAAAGTTAATTCAAGAAAAGCAAATTAGAGGATGGGGCCTTTCACAAGTTACAAAAGAAACGATACAAAAAGCCCATGAACTCACACCAGTTACAGCAGTACAAAATTTATATTCATTATTAGAAAGAGACTGTGAAGACGATGTTTTTCCATATTGTCTAGATAATCAGATTGGTGTTGTCGCCTTCTCTCCAATTGCAAGTGGACTACTATCAGGAAAAGTAACTTCAGAAACAAAATTTGAGGGTGATGATGTAAGAAAGTTTCTTCCACAGCTTACACAAGAAAACATTGTTAAAAATCAACCTATTATAGATATACTTCATCAGTTTGCAAAAGAGAAAGAAGCAACACCAGCACAAATTTCATTAGCATGGATGTTGCATAAATATCCTAATGTTGTACCTATTCCTGATTCAAAAAACAAAGATAGAATCATAGAAAATCTACAAGCTTCTTCTATAACTTTGAGCAACGAAGAATTTAAAAACTAGAAAAAGCATTAGCTCAACATCAAGTCTTTGGACATAGAGGACATAATGAATCTGAAAATCCGGATTTTTCAAAAAAATGGAAAAATAAATAAAAGATATTAATAGTGAGAGTTTACAAAAAAGTCTTTGCGTTTTAATTAATAATCGCAGCTTGCTTAATTTAAAAACGCAATATTTTACCACAATAAAACTTTCACTGTTTTTTATTTCACTGTGACATGATCAGCTGTCTTTAATAGTTACATAAGTTTTATAGTTAAGATAAAACTCAGCTTTTATCAATTTATAACTGCTGAACAAAGCGCATTGCTGCAATCACAATATCTATCACATGCCTAATTGCATATTTATTATATTTTGCTTTACACGAAGGAACTATAAGCTTATTTTTAGAAAACTCAATATCACAGTTGCAAGTAATTAGCCAAGTATTAACTTCTGCATGAACTAAACGTGAAATGATTCTTTTGTTCAGCTGAAAAATAGTCCCATTAGTACTTAAAATAATCAAAAGATGCTCTTCTTTAAACTGATATGATTTTATGAAATCTGCATCACAAATTACAACCGGAATATATAGAGTACTTAATTCTACTTGAATAACATTACAGAGAGAACGATTATCTCCTTGAGCATATAGATAAACCTTTTTACTTCTTAAAATATCGTTAATCAGACGATTAAGATGTGAATAATTAATCTTCTCCCCTACATATGTAATTGTTTTTGACATAGACTGAGCAAACATTTTTGTATTTTGAGGAAGATCACATTCTTTTGAAAAGAATGACGGTTTATCTTGAAAAGAATGTATATAATCAATACAAGCGTCTTTAAACTCTAAATAAGAAGTAAAGCCAAGATTTTTAGCACATTTTGAAATCTGTCCTTTAGAGGTATGGCAAGCTTTTGCGACCTCTTCGATAGTCATATCCGCGATATCATGAATATGGGATTTGGTATAAGAACAAAACACATACATCGTAGTATATGTTTCAACATGATTAAGAACATCATTTAATTTATCAACCATCATAATAGCCATCCCCTTTTTTTTATTATACACGAAAAACTCTTACTCATACATAGTAAGAGTTTTCAGTTTAAACTACTAACCAAGATCTTCTCCATTAGTTTTGATAACTTTTTGATACCAATAGAAAGAATCTTTTTTATATCTTTTCATGCTCCCATGACCGTAATCGTCACTATCAACATAAATATATCCATATCGTTTACTGCGCTCAGAAGTCCCTGCACTGACAATATCAATACATCCCCATGACGTATACCCAATAACTTTAACTCCTTCATCTATACAAATCTTCATTTGCTGAATATGTTCTTTTAGATATTTAATACGATAATCATCATGGATTTTCTTATCTATTGTCAGAGTATCATATGTGCCTAAGCCATTTTCTGAAACAATAATAGCTTTATGATAGCGATCCCATACCTCATTAATAGCCACCCTTAGTCCAATTGGATCAATTTGGAAGCCCCAATCTGTAACTTCTAAATTTTCATTACGAACTTTTCTTGGATGAAATTCATCAATAACTTCATTTTCAGGAACAAAAGCAATCAGCCCTTCTTCATTTTCAGGATGTGCAGACGTACATAAAGAATAATAATAGCTAAAAGAATTAAAATCGACTGTGTTCTCTCTAAGCAGCGATAAGTCTTCTTCCATCATCTTCAATTCAATATTTTTTTTCTTCATATAAGAAAATGCATATTCAGGATATTCACCTTTTGATAATAAATCTAAGAAAAAATAATTTACACGATTTGCCCATTGAGCAGCCAAAATATCCTCTGGATTATTTGTCTTTGGATAATATAAAGACATACCTAACATTGATCCTATTTGAAAATTAGGATTAATTTCCCGTGCTTTTTTTGTTACTAACGCACTAGCAATAAATTGATGATGCAAAGCTTGAAAAATAGTTTCTAATTCATTTTGTGATTTTTCAATGAAAATAGCACCGCCTGTATAAGGTAAATGCAAAGACATATTGATTTCATTAAAAGGTATCCAATATTTTACTTTATTTCGATAGCGTTTGAAAACTGTTACCGCATAATGAACAAAGAATTCAATCATTTTCCTATTTTCCCATCCATTATACTTTAAAGCAAGCTGAAGAGGGGTTTCATAATGCGACAATGTAACTAGCGGCTCAATCCCATATTTTAAACATTCATCAAACACATTATCATAAAACCTTAATCCCTCTTCATTTGGCTCTTGTTCTTCCCCGTTTGGAAATATTCTTGTCCAATTGATTGACATACGGAAGCATCTAAATCCCATTTCTGCCATTAAAGCAATATCTTCTTTATAATGATGATAAAAATCAATCCCCCATCTTTTGGGATAATATTCATTATCGTGCTTTCCATTCATTATTTCTATTGCTTCTTCATAAGTAACAGTTTCTGTATTTTTGCCACAGCTTATTTCTCTAGGAACAAACTTTACCATATCGGCTGTACTCAATCCCTTACCACCTTCATTATACGCTCCCTCTAATTGATTAGCAGCTGTTGCACCACCCCATAAAAAATCATTAGGAAATCGTCTCATAACATAACTCCTTTCTATTGATTAGTCTGTTGTTTATTCGCCAAGGCAACAAATGGTAAATAAATCAAAACACAAATTATAAATACAAAACAAACTGAAATAGCAGTCTCCCACGAACCTGAAGCTGATAAAAACGCTTTAATAGGCTGTGGTGTTGTCCATCCAACATCTAATGTTCCAGGCAAAACAAGTCCTGTAGAAATCATCAATGCGCCTAGACCCATTGAAACAATTGGACTTAAGATAAACGGAATTACAAGGATTGGATTTAATACGATTGGCAAACCAAAGATAATAGGTTCATTGATACAAAATAATCCTGGAATAAGACCAATCTTTGCAGTTTTTGTATAATCAGCTCTTTTCCATCCCTTCTTTCGCGAAAGAATCAAAATAGCAACAATCAACGCTAATGTATTACCCGTCCCACCAATACATCCATAGTTTTCAAACAAGGCAAACCATGTATATGGATACGGAGAGCCCGCAGTTGTTCCTGCCTGTGCTGCATAAGAAATATTAGCAATATTCATAGAAGCATATAAAGTAATATAAATCGGAGAAACAGTAAAGGTTCCATGAATTCCTACTGACCATAAGATCATTGCCATAAAAATAAGAATCATAGGTGTAAACGGTGTAGCTCCTAAAGACTGAATAGGGGCTTGTAAAATCGCATAAACTAAAGCATTTAATCCTTGAGGCTCTATCAGCGAAATACAATAAGCAATAACAGAGATTAAAATAATGATGATTGCGGTAGGAATAGCAATCATAAATGATTTTGATACTTCAGGTGGAACCTGATCCGGCATCTTAATTTGAAGTTTATCGATCTTTGTTAACTTACTAAAACCATATCCAACTAGTAACCCTGTAATTATAGCAACAAAAATTCCATTTGCCCCTAGATAAGATTCCGTTAACATTCCATCAACCTTAGGTGGATATAATACAAAGAATGAAGCTAAAGCAGTTAATCCAGCTTTTAATCCATCTACTTCATACTGTTTTGCCATATTTCTTGCAATTAAGAAAACAATAAAAACAGCCATGAGATTAATTGTTCCGTTACTTACAGGAGATAAAACTGCTTGAAAATCATCTAAATCAGGAATTATTTTAACAAGAAATTGACCAATAAATCCTGATGAACTTAATAAAACAACATTAATACAAACAACAATTGATCCTACAAATGTAAGAGGGAATATTTGAACAAAAGCATCCCGAATAGCAATAAGCCCTTTAATACTATTAAGCTTTGTTGCAAAGGGCATAAAATATCTTTCAAAAAAACTATTTAAAGCTTGCATACTTACTTCCTCCTTTTCACCAAGTCATTCATTTAAAAAGAGTCATACAAATATTGTATAAAATGGAGTGCACTATTTGATTTAAAATTACCTGATCAGTTCTATTATAAATCGCCTTATATCCTCCCCTCTCTTTACTTAAATTATAGATAATACAATTTTTTTAATCAAAATAGTTTCCTTAAATGGAAACTATTTTTTGCCAGTACTATCTAGATAGGTATTAAAAAATCTTGATGATTCAAAATAAAGAACATTTCAATCTTTAAATCATTAAATATAATTTTCACCAGTTTAAGCCGATTCATGCATATATTCAGAAATCAAAAAATAGTTTTCATTAATTATTTTTATCTCAATTAAAATATATAAAAAAGAAGAGATTTTCTCTCTTCTAATAATAGTTCAACATTTTAAAATATGTTTTATTCATCATTTCTTCTACTAGTGATTCTTTTTGAAACCCTTTATTCACATAAGTCTCCATTTCTAAAAACATAGATTTATTTTTTAGATTCTCAACTTTCATAGAATGTATATCAATACCATATTTATCAAAAACTTCACGAATATCTTTCAATGCATAATCTTCATAATAGATTTCCATTTGTATGTTTTGATTATTTTGTGTGACCTTTAAAAAGAACCCCCTATGAAACAATATCTGTAATCCTATCAAAATAATTGTTGTTATAATTCCGATATCATATAATCCTGCACCAATACACATTCCTACTCCAGATGTTGCCCACATTCCAGCAGCAGTTGTTAAACCTGAAACATTACCATTCTTTACAAAAATAACGCCTGCGCCCAAAAAACCAACGCCGCTTACGATTTGGGCAGCTATACGAGAACCATCTATTTCATTTATGTCTATAAAACCATATTTTGATACTAACATTATTAAAGCAGACCCCAAAGCAAGGATAGCATGTGTACGCACCCCCGCCCCCTTATTTCGACTACTTCGTTCATAGCCAATCAAACAGCCGCAAAATGCAGCAATCATAATTCTTATAACCCATATTCCATGATTTACTATATAGAATTTAATATCAAATGGCAAAATTCCCACCACCTATTCACAATATATTTCTTTCAATCTTCTTCTTTTTTCGTTATCAAAATTATATTCTTGTAATAAAAATTCATCATAACTTCTATATTTAACCCGAATTGATTGAATCATTATTTCAATCAATTCTCTTTGAACATATAATAAGGGTCTACATTCCTCCCTTAATTTCTCAGGAATTTGTAGCTGCTGACATAATTCATCATTACTTTCTTTTAAATAAATATTGGATAACAAGTATTCTTGGATTGCATCTTCTTCACTCATTCCTAGAGCAATCATAATCAAAAAGCCGGCAACTCCAGTCCTATCTTTTCCAGCAGTACAGTGAAAATAAACATAGCCATCATTTCTTAATAACAATTCGAACAAGCGATGATACGCAGGATTATTAAAAGCCATCTCTTTATATCCTGCTTTGATATAAGACATTAGATAGTTGTATTTTTCTTTAGTCATCTCTCCTTGCAGCATAGTACCAAAATCAAAACCATATTGATCATGGGATTGCATTTTAAGAGCACTGATACGTTCATATAAAATATTTTCATGCTGCTTATCCGGTGCTAAGCTTGCTTCAGCTTCATCTCTAAAATCAAGAATATATTTTATTTTTAAATGATCAACAAAATGATTTTGTTCTTTTATAGTTAATTTATCTAAAGCACCACCCCTAAAAATCATGTAGGGTTTTATTACAAAACCATCTTGAGAGCTATATCCCTTAATATCTCTAAAATTTTTAATATTAACTATTCGCATCTTATCTACCCATTTCCTCTTTCAATTCATCAAATTGCTCTTTAGTTAATCCAAAATCACCAATTGCAGTTAAATGGATATTATGGAAATCACTGCCACCACTTCTTATAAGATGAAATCTATTTGCAAGTTCCTGTGTTAAAGAATAATCTTCAGATTCCATACTAGGATGTGATATTTCAATTCCCTGTAAGCCATAGCTGACATATTTTTCAATTTCATCATAATTTTTATATTCACAAGGATGGGCAATAATAGCAATTCCTCCATCCTCACGAATTGCCTTTATCCCCTCTTTAATATCGATATATCCCATTTTAGAGTCTACATCTAGCGAAGTCTCGCTCATAAACAATTCTCGATACTTATTAATATCATTATACTCAGGATACTTATGAACAATCGCCAAGAATAAATGCATTTTGAAGACAATATTATACGGAGCGTATTCTTTAGCGTCTTCGTAAGTAATATTTAAGCCCTTTTGATTTAATATTTTAATAAGTTCATGATGATACTCATCCCTACATTGTAAAGTCTTTTGACATAGTTTTTCAACATGATACGGATGGTTATTTAACGCCAAACCAACAACATGCACCTTTTTGTGTACATCGTAATCATAACAGCTCATTTCAACCCCACGAATTGTTTCTAAACCATTTTGCCGGCATACCTTTTGCACTTCTTTGAAATGAAAAACAGTATCATGATCAGTAATTGCAATCACTTTAATTCCTTTTTCCTTAGCTAATTTGATCGTTTCTTCAATAGAATGAATACCATCACTATAAGCAGTGTGAACATGTAAATCTGCATACACCATATTATCACATCCTTAAATAATAGTTAAAACTGGATCAGTTTTTGTTACTTTTTTCAATTTTGTTGGAATAACTTCTAAATAATCATTAGAGTTTGTTACAACAACCATAGTTGTATAGTCTAAGCCCGCTTCTTTAATCATTTTTAAGTCAAATTCTAATAACAATGACCCCGCTTTTACATACTCACCTTTTTCAACATATTGAATAAATGGTTTTCCTTCTAATTTAACGGTATCAATTCCAACATGAATTAGAATTTCAGAGCCATTTTCAGTTGTTAAGCCAATTGCATGTTTTGTTTCAAAAGTTGCACTTATAATTCCATTAGCAGGAGCATAGATTTTTCCTTCTACAGGAATAATAGCTACACCCTTCCCTAAAACTTCTTTTGAAAACATTTCATCGTTAACTTCGTTTAATGGAACAATCTTCCCTTTAACAGGACAATTCACTTGATTTAATTTATTATCATCGTGTTTTACTTCACTTTCTTTCGGATCATCAAAACCAATAACTAAAGTTGCAATAAACGTTACAATAGCTGAAATAATCATAGTAATAATAGCATTCATAAGATTATTAGGGTTGTTCCCCCCTACCCACATTGGTAAATTAATAATGCTAGGAGTCATGAAAGCAAATGCTTTTAATCCACAAAAACCAGCATATAATCCTCCAGTAAAACTTCCAATCATAACTGCATACATAGGCTTTTTCAAACGAATTGACACACCATAGATACATGGCTCTGTAATTCCTGCAAAGAAAGCAGTAAATCCGGCAGATAAGCAGGTATTCCTAAAATCTCTATTTTTTGTTTTAACCGCACAAGCAAAAGCAGCAGCACCTTGCGCCATGTTCGCTGTTAAAGTTAAAGTTCTTGAAAATGGGTCATATCCTGATTGTGATAAAATCTGAATTCCTGCAATTGCTAGAGTAGCATGCATACCCGTTGCAACCATCCATGGATAAATAATACACATAATTGCAATAGCAAACATTCCAAATGTATCATAGCACCATAACAATGCATTACCCAAATAAATTGAAATAATCCCCATAGCTGGCGCTAATACAACAAATGCTAACGGTGTCATAATCAGCAATGTAAATAACGGTGTTAACATCCCTCTAACCAATTCTGGCAATACTTTATTCAATCCAAATTCTACTTTGCTCATAACAAAAACAATTAAAATAGCTGGAATTAAAGTTGATGTATACGGCATTCCATATAAAGGTAAGAAACCAAACATATCTCCAATAAATTTTGGATCAGTCGCTGAAACAATACCACTCCATTGTGGATGAACCAGCGCACAGCCAAGTAAAGCTGCCATATACATATTACATTTAAAATGCTTTGCAGCTGCCACTGCGGTAAATACCGGCAAGAAAGTAAAGCCAGCATCAAATACAAAATTAAATACATAATAAGTCATTGATGTTTCGGCATTTGCCCATCCCATCATTGATACAAATAATAAAATACATTTCCCCAGCCCTGTTCCTACTAAAATAGGAATAATTGGACCGACGCAGCCAATAATTGCAGAAAAAATAGAATTAAAAATTCCTTTTTTTTCTTTTTTGTTTCCAAAATTTTCATCTTCTTTAATATTTGCAATCTGGCATACATCAAGATACACATCATGAACATGTGTACCAATAACAACCTGATATTGACCACCTTTCTTGATTAATGACAAAACTCCATCAATTGCTTCAATTTTTTGATCGTTTGCTTTTGATTCATCCTTTAAAGTAAATCTCAAACGCGTCATACAATGCTGCAAAGTTACAATATTATTACTCCCTCCTACAGCTTCAATAATGTTTTTTGAAAGTTTTTCATATTTCATTCTCTTTTCCTCCATTCTTTTGAAAACTTCAAAATGTGAAGGTTTGGCCAACTTAATGTTACCATCCAACAAATATCTATTTGCAAATTATTTTTTAGAAATAATTTTTGCAACATGAATCGTAAGATATAAAACTTCCTCATCATTTAATTCATAATGATAAGTCTTTTCAATATGCGATTGTATTTTTGAAGTACAAAGATATGACTCAACATATTTTTCCTTCATAATTTCAAGCAAGTCATTATTTAAGGTTATATCTTCCACTTGCTTTATTTTATTAAAAACACGTAATCCAAAAAATTTTAAATGTGTTACAAATCTATGATAAGATAAAGAATCTTCATCCAACTCTAATTTAAAATAATCTTTTACAATACCAATAATCTCTAATATGAAATTTGTCATTTCATAAATATCACTGATATTTCTACCAACCTCACTACTCACTATATGTAATGCTAAAAATGCCGCTTCATCCTCTTCCATGTTTATTCCATATTTTTCTTTAATAAGTTTTAAAGTTAATAAACCTAACTCAAATTCTTTAGGATAGAAATTCTTAATTTCAAATAACATATGATTTTTTAAATAAACGCCTTCTTTATACCGCTCTATGCTTGTATGAATATGATCTGTTAAACTGATATAAAGAGAATCATCGACTTCTAAGTCTACTTTTGCTTCTTTGATAACACAATCAGATATCTCCATATATTCGAGAGGAATATCCTTTAACATATTAATCATTTTTCTTTGACTTGGTTTTAAACTTACTTCAAAAGTTTTATTGATCTTATTCATATCAATATTATCACCGGCTTGTTTTCCATAAGCCAAGCCTTTCCCCATAACAATAATTTCCTCCATTTGATAGTTAGTTGTAATAACAACATTATTATTTAAAATTTTCTTTATAATCATATTCATTCACCCCTGTATAAATATAAAAAACCTGCCACAGAAAAATATCTGTAAACAGGTTTAGTGTTGCCTCATATGTGCAATAACTATCCATAAATTACATATTTATATTATCATTCCTCGCAAAATTTGTCAACGCTTTCAAAATAAAGGATTTGATTTAAAACAACCAAAAATTCTATTAAAAATTAAATACTGATATTAAATTATTTTCAACCTAAATAATGATTAGGTCTTCTATAGCCATACCTAGATAACCAAAATAAATCTATTCAATGTAATTATAATTGATTATATATCTAATAATCACAAATCTTAAAAATAATACTAAATAAGGTTAGATAAGCACACCCTATCATTATAACTTAGTATTAGGGTTATATTTTTTGAGGCTGCTTACATCATTATAAATTATTTGTCTAAAAATTACGAATACATAATTTTTCCAGTAACTCACCAATATAATACAGTGATACATAGCCAGTATTTATTGACCACTCTACTCCGTAACGATAAAAAATATCTACCTTGTCAGCAACCTCTTTATTATAATCCTGGCTTATATAAATAACCTTAGCCCCAACTTCTTTTGCATTTTCTAACGCATCATGGTAGTGAAAAAAACCGTCACATACATTAATGATAACAACAACTGAATTTTCATTAAAAAAATAGCTCCTAACCGTCTTCGTTTCACTGACTTTAAACAGATATGCGCACTTCCCCGAAGTCAATAATTTGATTTGCAACAAAAGGAATTCATCAAGATCATGCTCATCACCTAAAAAAGTAATATCCTCGCTTTCCTTAAATAACTGAACAATTTTTAAAAGCGTTGCTAAATCAAGATTCTCTTTTGTTGCAACAAGATTATCAAGACACTGTTGAAAAAGATATTCACTGATTTCTTCATTACTTTTAAAAAGAATATTCTGTGATAAAAATACTTTCAAATTATAATCTAAGAGTGTTGTTTGAGTTGATAATAGGGTTCTAAATTGCTGATAATTTTCAAAACTATATTTTTTTATAAATCTTGAAATACTTGCCTTAGATACATTCGCCTCTCGAGCTAATTCATTAATAGAAGGGAATGTTTTTTTTCCAATATACTTAAATACATTTTGAATAATATTATAATCATTACTATTAACAGCTTCGCTGTTACATCTTTGAATAAAGGTTAAGAAACTTTCTAGTATTTCCTCATCCATTTTTATCAGCTCCTTTCCCTATATTATAACATCTTGATAATATAAAAGAATATGAGTCTTCAAAATATTAGACTCATATCAATTAAAATACTTTTTCTTTATTACAACTATTGCTCCCCCACTTAACAAAATAAATAGACAATAAACTTCAAACAGCGAAGGATCATCCGTCTTAGGTGCCAGCACAGCAGTATGTGATGATTGTTTAGTTATCTGATCATTCTCTACTATATCTAGAACATTAGTATCAGCAGTAATATTAAACATTGTAGCTGCTTGTCCCTCATTTGCGATTATTACTAATATATGTTCTCCAATTGTTAATGTTGAAATAAGTTCTTTTGGTAAAATAATGGTTATTAAATCACCAGAAACAGTATACTTTGATCTATCAATTTCTTGATCATCAATTATGAGCATTTTGAATAATGACGATGGTATGTCAGTCTTTATTTTAAGTTCTTCTCCCTGTTTAATATTTTTATTAGCTCCATCTGTTATACAATATTCAATATTTTCTTGATTCCATAGGATATCTTTAGCAAATGTTGTAAAAGCTCCGCGCCACGTATTCCAGTCATGTCCCCCATTTTGTATTTCAAAAGTATAATCAATATTTTCAGCATCTAATTTAGGTAACATAAAATCTAAGATAGAGGCCTTAAAAAAAGAATTAATCAACCCAAAATCAACTGTTCCTGCCGAAAGATAGATTTTCTTTGTCTGTAATTTTGAAATAAGTTCGTCTGTAAATACTTCATCATCAATTTGAACAGCTGCTGAAATAATACCAAAATATCCAAAACTATCAGGTGCAATTTCCATTACTGTACTTGCCGCAACACCACCAGCTGACAATCCAGCATAAGCTCGATCCTTAGGATCAGTTGAAACCTTATAATTCTTTTCAATAAAAGGAATTACATTATTAACAACATCTTGAGCCAATATGACATTCGATTTAATATCAAATCCTGTCCCGCTAAAATGCGAATTATTTAATGTCACGATTATACTATCAGCTAGTTCTCCTTCAGCAATTAGATTATCAACAATATTACCTGCTGATCCTAATTGACACCATTCAGTTTCGTTGCCCCCATTACCATGTGCTAAATAAATCGTTTTATAGTTATTCCCTAAACTATAACCATTCGGTAAATAAATCCCAAGACAATTTTCAGTTCCATCATAAGCGATGTATGTATCGTATTGATAAGAACCCATATTATTATTTCTTGGATAAATATAAGATTGACCCGCTAATGCATCTGAACTATTTCCAACATAAAAATAGGACCAAGTAGCATCATGATTATTAATTTCATTCTTTTTTGAAGGATTAACAGGATCCTGCACAACTACTGCAGATCCATCACTATAAGTTACAAAATATCCATAAAAATATTCTGTTGCTGGTAATGGTAAGGTGACAGAATATAAATTTTCATCTTTTACCATATCATAGAGAATATAGTTTCCATTATAATTAAACTCAGTTCGTTCAGTATTTCCGCATCCTCCAGTAGGATACATTCCCTGCTCATATTCATAAGCCGAATACCACCTTATTCCATCATTGCTTGCCCCGTTTTCTTGATACCAGGGAGCTTCAGAACTCTTAATAAATTGGAAGCCTCCTTGTAATTGGATATTTTCAACATTTTCCCCTAATTTTGTACTGTCAACAACAAAGGTTACTTGATACTTTGCCTCACTAAGGCCGGTTGTGTTATCAGTAATAGTTATTCCCTCATTAACAGCATGTACATTACTCATTGAGTATACACCCAAAGATAACAATAGTGTAAAACAAATTCCTATCTGCAAAATCCATCTTTTTACTTGTCTCATATTTCTTCCTCCTAAACTAAGAATAACAAACCAACCACTTTCTGTATACGTTTACAAACGAAACTTAGTTACAGAAAATGAAACTAATATTCTTGCATAACCGCAAATCATCAGAAATTATAACTATATAAAATAAAGATCACTTCCTTATTGTAAGGAAGGTACTTTCTTGTTAATATATTGATTATGTAGTTTTCAACAAGTTATTAATTCAAGATTAATTCTGAAAAGGAGGTTTCAATGAACTACTTTGAGTATAGCTATTCCACTAGCAGCACTACAACTATTTTTATATTTATTTTCATCCTCTTAAATATAATTGCACGATGGCGTTTATTCACTAAAGCTAGACGTTGGGGAATCAGTGCTTTTATTCCAATTTATAGTGATATTGCATTATGTCGAATTGTAAAACTTTCACCACTTTGGCTTCTATTTCTTTTAATTCCCCTTGTTAATATGTACTTTATTATCTTTTATCACATTGTTATTAGTTTTAAACTTTCTTTTGCATTTGGAAAAGGCATAATGTTCGGACTTGGCTTGTTAGTTTTCAACCCACTGTTCATTTTAATATTAGGGTTTGGGAATTGTGAATATCGTTACTAATAAAAATAGATATAGTTATCATTTGTAAACACAAAAATTAATAGAACTATCAACTTAAATAAATATCAAAATTAATTTGCATATTTGTTCAAAAAATGTAAAGAGACTCTAAAAATAATCAACTTTTTTAAAATAAAAAAGAAATTCTACGAATTCCTTTTAACTGCGATACATCAAATACATTTGATTAATTTCTTCTTTTATCTTATCTCTTAATTCCAACGGTTTAAAAACCTCAACATGATTAGCTAATTGTAAAAAGCCACTGACTAACTTTTTATCATCAGGAACCCGTTCAATTGAAACATTTACAAATCGACGGAATTGTTCAACTGTGAATGTACATCCCTTAAATCGTTGATACAAAGCTTCAAAAATATTCTCATTTCCTAAATACACACGTAATTCAATGTTGATCAAATTATCTTTTCCAATATCAAGCGGATCATTAGATAACCAGATTCGCTCCTTAAAACACTCAGTCTTTGCTTGGATATATTTAGGGGTACGAGTTATTTTCAATTGATCAATGCGATCAATTCGATAATATGCCAATTCAAAATCTTCACTACTATTTATTAGGTAACCAACTAAATATACTTGATCATTTTTTATATCAATATTAGTTGGATATAATAAAATTGTTTTATGACTAGGCCTATCTATAACTTTGTTTTCAACAACACTATATTCCAATTCTTTAAATGATACACAAGCAAATGTATTTATAGCCTTAATAATTTGCTCTAAATACACTGTAATACAATTATCTTCATAAGTTGAATTGATATTATCTAACAAATGATAATGATTTATTTTATACAAAGAACTATCTGATAATACTTTTTCTAATAATTTTGAATCATTTTGACTTTCTAAATGTAATCCTCGACCTAATAACCTTGTCAATAAAATTAATTGAGCATCAGTATAATATGTCTTTTCAACGTACGCACCTTTTTTTTGTTTTGTTGCATAATTAATACTACCACTTTCATTGCATATAAAAGGGGTAAGCAACTCATCTTGACAATCTTTTATCAAATTATTATAAGATTTTATTGATTCAATATCTGCTTTAATCGTATTGCTAGAAATCGTCGTTCCTAACCCACCAATTCTTTTAATTAGTTCATCACGTGATAAAGCATGATCTTCGTCTGTTAATCTTTTTAATAAATATTGCGTTAGCAATATGCGAGTTCCATTACTAATATCTCCCATTCCTCAACCCTCCATACTCTATATTTTACTTTATCTTCCAAAATATGTAAAATTAGTAAATATAATAAAAACCAATTATTTGGTGTATAAAATTGTATACATAAAATTAATTTCACTATCCAGCAAAAAAGTATATGTTTATGACAAATTTATGACAATAAAAAAGACTAATTTATTAATTAGTCTTGATATTTTCTAATAAAACTATCAATTTTACTCCAATAAACTTGACCACCAATTTTTTCACATTGAGCATGTCCGGCACCCTTGATTACCAATTTTTCCTTAGGACAATTAGCACTTTGATATAATTGATTGAGCATTTTAAAAGGGACAAAACGATCCTTATCGCCATGAATAAATAATGTTGGCGTAGTTGATTTTTTCACTTGTTCGATTGCTTCAGCTTTGCCAAATGAATAACCGGCTCGAATCTGAGTCACAATATTTGCAATATCTAAAAATGGTCGACTTGGCAAATTATACATTTCTTTTAGCTGATAGGAAAACATCTCCCATGTACTAGTGAATCCACAATCTTCAATAGCAGCAATAACATTGACAGGCAATTTTTCCCCTGTTACATTCATTACTGTAGCCGCTCCCATAGATACTCCATACAGGATAATTTTAACTTTTGAATCATTATCAATTAAATATTTGATCCAGTTAATTATGTCTAAACGATCGAGCCAGCCCATTGCAATATAGTCACCTTCACTCTGCCCATGACCTCGAAGATCAGGAAGCAAAAGATTGTAACCTTGCTCATAAAAATGTTTAGCACTCGCATGCATCAATTTACCTTCAGATGTATATCCATGGACAATAATCACATAATCATGCCCGTAATTCAAAAATTGATAAGCATGCAGTTTTAATCCATCATCACTGTCTAAGAATACATCCTGATAATGAATAGTATCAAAAAAATTGCTACTATCTCCCTTCTTATTTATATCGGTTCTATCTTTATCGGGTATTTGATTATTTGTTGAGGGATTAGTAAATATCGCATCTTTATTAGCCTGTTTATTTAATGCCAAATTATATAAATAATTACCAGCATAAAATAAACTACCAATTCCAGCTGCCAACATAGTTAAACTACCAGTTAATGCAATTTTCGTCTTTTTTCCCATTACTAGAACAGTGTTCCTTGTTTACCCCAATTTGGATATTCATCAAACGAAACATAAACATCATTAATTTCAATATTTGTTGTTTCTTTGATCATTTTTACTAACTCTTCAGTAAATTTCTTTTTAGCATCAAAATCAATTGTATTATATAATTTAACCGCAATCATCATGCAAGGAATGTCATCACCGCGGAAATACATAATTTGATTATCCTCTAAATGTAACATTAAATTTTCTTCTTTTTTACCAGGTAAGATTGTAATCAGCTCCCCAGTTCTTTTAGCAATTTCATTTTCTTGCCTAAGTGTTAATTTATGATTTGTTGTAAATGAAATAAATGGCATATATTTTTCCTCCTTATTTTTATTAAGGATATTTTAACACTTTTTATAGCCAATGTTAACAAATTATTAGCTATCTTAATTTGAAGTTAATAAAATTTATTAAAGCGTTTACATAAAGGATTTGATTTCTTTTTTTGATTATGTTAAAATATAAGAGCAAAAGTAGCAATATAATTTTCAAAGTATCACAAGTATTAGAAGATTGTATTACCTTTATGTACCGCCGCAATCCGATATTTGTGATTTAGAGTTACATAGAGTATTTCCTTTTTGCACATCTTTCAAGGAGGTACCATTAATGAGTACAGGTAAAGTAAAATGGTTTAATCAAGAAAAAGGGTTTGGATTTATTACAAATGATGAAGATGGAAAAGATATCTTCGTTCATTTCTCAGCAATCAACGCTGAAGGATTCAAAACTTTAGAAGAAGGTCAAGTTGTTGAATTCGATATCAACGAATCTGATCGTGGACCACAAGCTCAAAACGTAACTGTTAAAGCTTAATAACCAGAAGAAACCCGGTTAATCGGGTTTCTTTTTTATTCAATTATTCCATAATGAAGCAGAGCTTTATAAATTCCTCCATCATAAATATCACTTGTAATATATTCACTAGCTTCTTTTGCCACATCAACACCATTTCCCATTGCAATTGGATGCCCAACTACTTTGAACATACACACATCATTAAAACCATCACCAAAAGCATAGCTATTATCACGTTCTATTTTTAAAATCGTCAATAGTTTTTTAATTCCAATTCCTTTATCATAACCAATAATTGTTGCATCAGCAGAATTATGACCAAAGTGCTCATTTAAAACTACTGTATCTTGTAAATAGGAAACAATCTTTTGGTAATGTTCTTGATCATTAAAATGAACATCAAACATGTGGGCATCGATCTCCTCTGTTTTAAAATCTTCAATAAAATATGGATGTTCGTAATCTGTTTGCATATCAGCTAACTTATTAAAATCAATTCCATGAGCATAGCCAAGATTAACGCCATTAAAATTATATCCACATTCTAATTTATCAAAACTATCCACAAAATAACTAACCTGTTTCCTAGTCAATGGTTCATCCAATAATACCTCTTCTTTATACACGATATATCGACCATTTGCACAAATAAAACCATCAACATATTTTTCAAAATGATATTTTGCGTAAATATATGGTCTACCGGTACAAATAAAAACGTAATGCCCTAGATTTTGTAACTTTCTTAAAGCTTCTTTTGTATCTTCAGGAATAATATTTTTTACTGCTAAAGTCCCATCAATATCAAAAAAGAATATTTTTTTACTCATAATAGTTCCTCCATTACATTATTATACAATAAAAATAAAGTAGAGTTCAATGAACTCTACTCCATAACTCGAATTGCATGATATCCTTCATGAATTGCTGTTAAAATTTTTCTTGGTGCTTTTGCATCACCAATCACTGTAACATCATCATAAATTTCCTCTAAAGCATCTTCTAATTGATCATTTGGTTTAAATCCAGCTGCATTGATAATTGTATCACACACGATTGTATACTCCTGATTATCTTGGAGATATGTAACTCGATTATCTTCAATTTTAGTAACAGTTGCTTTTGTAATTTTATTAATATTATTATCTTGAAGCATTTGTCTCAACGCCTGATCATTATTTAAACAGTGGTCACAACCAAATAAAATATCTTCCTGCATTTCAATAATAGTTACCGTTTCCGCATTTTCTTTAAGATAACATGCTGCCTCACATCCTGCTAGACCCCCACCAATAATTACTATTTGTTTTCCTGCTTCTTTACGGTCAGTCAAAAATTCACTTACAAAACCTGCTTTTTCAATTCCCGGAATTGGTGGCATCATTGGTGATGACCCTGCTGATAGAATAACTTTATCGTAATCTTTTTTAGCGTCTTTGAGCGTAAACTCTGTATTTAAATAAACATTCACACCAGTTTTCAAGCATTGTCTTTCAAGATAAGTAATCAATTTCAAGACATCATGCTTAAAGGTAGGCATTCCTGCCGCCCAAAGTGTACCCCCTAATCGTTCTTCCTTTTCATATAAGTCGACTTCATATCCACGTTTTCTTGCTGTGATAGCAGCGTACATTCCACCTGGACCGCCTCCAATAACTAGTACTGATTTTTTAATTCCATCAACTTTTGGCAGTGCGAATTCTTTTTCCGCATAGCAAAGTGGATTTACAGCACAATAATAATGTTTTCCAGAAAAACCTGCTAATAAACATTCATTACAGCCAACGCATGGTGCAATATCCATTGTATTTCCCTGCTTTACTTTATTAGCCCAATGTGGATCAGCAAGCATTTGATGACCTAAAACAACATAATCCAAAACTCCTTGTGCTACTACTTCTTGTGCTTTTTTTGGATCAAATAACTTTCCTTGCCCCAATACTGGCAATGATACATTTTCTTTAATTGCTTTAACTACATCTAATTGGTGTCCTTCTTCGTTGTAAACAGTTGAAATAGCTTTATACCAAGCCTCATAACATCCTACATCAACATGTAATGCTTCAATCCCAGCACCCTCAAGAATTTTAGCCATAGCAATTCCTTCATCAATTTGTCTAAATCCCTCAACTTTATGAACCGGAGTAAATTTAACTAAAATTGGAAAATCCGGTCCTACATTTGTTCTAATCGCGGCAATACATTCAAGCGTAAAACGCATTCTATTTTCTAATGAACCGCCATATTCATCAGTACGTGTATTCCATTGTTTTGAATGAAATTGATCTAATAAATATCCGCCGTAAGCATGTAATTCCACCGCATCTGCTCCTGCCATTTTTGCTAAAGAAGCACCATATCCAACCTTTTCAACGATATATTTTATATCTTCTTTTGTAAATGGCTTACATTTCAAATCAGGAAACCAAAACGCCCCACAATCACTAGCTGAATATGGTGGTGTAAATGGATCAGTAAATTGTTGTCTTCCCAATCCTGGTGATACTTGAACACAAACTTTAGCGCCATAGTTATGACATCTTTCTACTAACATATTCAAACGCTCAACATGATGAAAATTACTAAGTTCCGTACATGGCCGAGGTTCATATTTAGTGGATACAACATTTGCACCAGTTATAATTAAGCCGGTACCTCCCTTTGCCCTTTCAGTAAAATAATTAATTGCATCGATATTATATGCCCCATCTGCTTCACCAGTTGTTCCCATCGGTCCCATCACGATCCGATTTTTTAATTTCATTTTACCGATATAACTTTTTTCAAATAATTTATTCATAATTCTCCTCCTTTACTTCGGTAATATTTATTTTACTCAAGTAAAGTATAACATAATAATCGTAAATGTAAAGGGTTACATTTATGATTACATTACTTGCTTTTTTTACTAGATGATTTATACTTAATTATTAGAAATGAGGAATACGATGACAAAGATTACAAAAGATATTATTATTGAAACAGCTTACCAACTGTTTTTCAAACATGGATATAATAATGTTACAATCAACGATATTTGTAAAGAATGTAAAATCACAAAACCAACTTTTTATACCTATATAAAATCTAAAGACGATATTTTAGCACATTTTTATGATGACATTACAGAAGCAATCGTTGCTAATACGGCTAATATAATCATGGCAGAAAATTATTGGCAACAGTTATTGATCTGTTTTGAAACATTAATGGAAGAATCAATAAAACTCGGCTATGACTTAAGTAGTCAAATGTTTATTATGAATTTAAAAGAAGACCGTGGTAGTTTTGATTTTCGAGATCATTTGACCAATATCGCTATTGCAATTATAAAAAAAGGTCAAGCCACCAAACAAATTAGAAATCAAAACGATCCTGAAATACTATATCAAGCTTCAGCATATGCATTTACAGGTTATGAATTAATGTGGTGCATAAAAAAAGGTCAGTTTGACTGGAAAAAAGAATTAAGAATAGCATTAGAAAACATATATGATGTTGCACCAGAACTTCGAGGTTAAATATGAAACTATATAATACCATAAAAATTAACAATCACAGCTATTATATCAATGATGAGGATGGTGACTCTTGTTATCTAATAATAGGAAATACCCATGCTCTATTAATTGATTTAGGCCTATTTAAAGAACCACTTTTACCGACGATTAAAAATATTACTAATAAAGAATTAATTATAGTATGTACTCATGGTCACTTTGATCATATTGGCACAATCAAAGAATTTAAAGAAGAAACTATCTATTTATCTCATCGAGACCGTGATATTTATTATGATAATGCTCATATTATTAAGGAACTTTCTTTGATTGACTTCAACCAAATCAAAGATTTAAAAAATCATCAGCAAATTGAGCTTGGTAACTTTGAAATAGAAGTCCTTGCTCTTCCTGGTCACACCCCGGGATCAATGATTTTTCTAGACCGTCAAAATAAGTGTATTTACACTGGTGATGCAATTGGTTCCGGCTGTGGTGTTTGGCTACAATTATTCCATAGCCTTGATTTAAAAACGTATCATACCGCTCTCCAGCAGACTATTGACTATCTTGAAAAACAAGGAGTAGACGATACTTGGCATTTTTGGGATGGACACAATCAACAAGAAATTCAGTCAAAAATTTCTGCATATAATAAGTTAGATTTTGTTTTAATGAAAGATCTTGAACAACTATGCCTAAAATTAATAAACAGTCAGATTACTGGTATAAAAAACTCAGCTCCAACATTTGATGACAACCAAGCCTACTACGCCAGCTATGGTAAAGCTGAGATAATTTATCAAAAAAATAGTTTATAGTGAAATTTTCGGATTTCACTTTCTTTTTTCATTCGCATTAGAGCTATTATCTATGATAAAATAATTCCATATGGAGGTTTACCAATGAAAACATTACATGGTTTAGACTATAGTTTAAAAATAAAAAATACAATTATCAATCACATTAATCAAGCTCAGAAAAATCCTTTTATAAATTATTATTTTATTGTTGACGATCCATTATATTTTGAAGAAGCTTTTTTTAAATATACTGATACACTTTTTAATATTAGAATCATTACATACAATGATTTGATCAAAAAATTATTAGAGCATTATCAACTATACTCTTATCAAGAACTATCCAAATTAGATAAAATCCTAATAACAAAACAACTTATTGAAAATTCTAATAACTTATTCAATACTAATAGTAAAATGGATTTAATCTATGAATTGATTGATATTTTCGATCTTTTCTTTCTTGAAAGTTTTAGTAATTCAGAGTTAGAGCAGCTGCCCCCCCTAGCGAAACAAAAAATTGCAACAATTATCGGACTCTACCAGCAGCTAACTACTTCATTACCTAATAATACATGTTACAAATATGAAGAACTATTATTTGAACAAATTGATAATTCTAATGTTGAAGATCATTATATTTTTATTAGTGAACAAATTTTCAAACAACGTCGCTTTGAACTAATAAAAAAAATATCACTTTATAATGATGTAACAATTTTGGTTAATAATAGTAGCGATTCACGTGATTTGAATAAACCTTTTAATAAATATCATGGTGATCAAAAAAACATCTTTGAAAATGATAATCCTTATTTGAGCCATCTCAATAAATACTTATTTTCATTACGATCACCAAAGTATGAAAATCATACACCACTACATACAATTATTCAGACTACACCAAAAGCTCAAATTGAAAGTGTAGTATTAAATATTTATCAAGATATTGTAGATAATCACACGCACTATCACGATTATGCTATCTATTACCCCAACCAAGAATATTTAACCTTATTAGTTGATACTCTAAATAATTTTAAGATTCCCCATAATATTAAAAAAAGCTTAATATTCAAAGAATTGGATGCTTGTTTATTATGGATTAGATACTGTTTAAATCATGATAATAATGATCTTTTAGATTTATTGGATACTAAAGTTTTAAGTCGATATAATGACTTTGACTATCTTGATTTGATTAAGAAAAATTATCTTGAAAAAGGTTATATTGAAGATCCCTTTAGCACCCTATATAACTTTGAAAAAGCGCAATCACTAGATGATTATTCATCAGTAATGATTAATTTTATTAATCAAGAAATGCTTTTTTCACAAAATCAGACAATGCTAATAAACTTCTTCACTAATTTAACAAGTCCCCAGTCCTTTACACTTGCCGACTTTTATAGTTTAGTAAACCAATTAAAACCGTCTTTAAAAGAAGATATCAAACCATGTAATGATCATTTATATTTATTAAATTATCAACAATGTTACAGCGGTATCTTAGAATGCAAAAAAATCTATTTGGTTGGTGTCAATGAAACTGTTGTTCCAAAACAAAATAAAGATACTGGAATATTACTAGATCAAGACTATCAAATTCTACAATTACCTGATTTAAATCATCAAATTAGTGTTGATCAAAATAATATTCTAAAAGTCTTAAACAGCCAAACTGAATTTACAGCAATATGTTTTAGTAATGGAACAATTGATGGTCAACCGCTATTAAAATCTTCTTTGTATAACCAATTAAAACAAATGTTTAAAATTTCAAATATTGATATAAATAATGACTATTATCACTATAGCCTGAAAACCAATTTATATCTACATGGTGGTAAGGATATTGAATTATCATCACTAAATACAATGATTAAGCACTATATACAAACTAATAACCAACCAGATAAATTAACTGTTCCACTATTTTCGAATCATCTTACAGCAAGTAAGCTGGAAACTTACAATGGTTGCCCATACAAATATTTTAATCAATATGGATTAAAATTATACCCTTTTAAACAACCGCTTTTTCAAATAAATGAAATTGGTACGATCATCCATTACGTACTTGAAAAAACTCAAGCCCTCTTTACTGACAATATTACTGCTAGTAAAGCTGAAGTCGATGATTTAGAAACAGTTATTAACCAACATGTCGAGCGATATTTAAATGAACATGGTTTAACTGAGCGCTTAAATTACGGTACTAATAACTATATTATTAAAACAGTCAAACATGATCTAGTTAATACTGTAATCGTTCTTATCAACCAAATGAAAGCATCTGATTTTTATATTGTTGGTAGTGAAGTTGATATCTATCGGAATTATCCTGATTTTAAATTTAGCGGTATAGTTGATCGAGTAGATCAATATAATCAATATTTAAAGATTATTGATTATAAGTCAAGTAACAAAGACCTTGACCTTTCTTTGGCAATTCAAGGTTTTAATATTCAAATGCTCTTATATTTAGATACTTTAACAAAACAAAAAAAACTTGATAAAGGTGCTTTGTTATACTTTAATACTAAAAAAAGAATCCTTACTAGTTCTTTAAAAATCAATGAATCTGAACTTAGTGAAAACTTTTTCAAATTATATCGAATGAATGGTTATGTTAATAGTGAAGTAGTCGAAGAAGTTGATAACAATATTGATAAAGATTCAGCAATCATTAAAGCAAAATTTGTTAAAAAGGATGACTGTTACAAAGGAAATATTTTAAGTAGTTTCTCTTTTGAACGTTTAATTGATTATGTTAGTCAACATATCGAAAATTTATATCATGAATTAGCAAACGGAAATATTGGAATTAATCCTAAAGGTAGTGATGATGCTACGGTCTTCACTAAAGTTAATCCATGTACTTACTGTAACTATCGTAGTCTATGTAATTTCGATGTCTTCTATAATGAATATACTTTAGTTGACAGTAATAATTTAGAACACTTGCTTGAGGAGGATAATAGCGATGCCAATTAATTCTTTAAATGATGGTCAGTATGAAGCTGTCGTAACCCGCGGATGTTCCATTCTTGTTTCAGCTCCAGCTGGTTCAGGGAAAACTAAAATTCTTGTTAATCGAATCATGGCTTTAATTGAAGATGATGGTTATAATGTCGATCAACTGCTTGTCTTAACCTTTACTAATGCAGCCGCTCTTGAAATGAAACAACGTCTTCAAGTTGCATTAGATGAACGTCTTCAAGAAGATATCAATAAGCCATTGGAACAACATTTATTAAAGCAAAAGCAATTATTACCAAAAGCTTATATTACTAATTTCCATGGTTTTTGCAGTACTCTTTTGAAACAATATGGATATTTGATCAACCTTAATAGTAAATTTGATATTTGCACTGATCCTTCACTCATCAAACACCAAATTCTCGATAACTGTATTGAAACATGGGCAGAAGATCAAACATTTATTGATTTTATCAGTACTTATTTTCCAGAATACTATTTTAACAGCTTTAAGAACGCTATTTTCAAATTTGAAAATTTAAGCAATACTATTTATGACTTTGATAATTATATTGATACAGTCAAAAAAGATATTTATTATCACATTATTAACAACGATGATGATGCTATAAACAATTGGCCTATCAGTAATAAAATTATCGAACTATTACATCAACAAGCTACTATGGGATTGAATAAGGTTTATGAATTAGCTAGTTATGCCAGTTCCCATAATTTGTCTTTTTACTATCAAAATCCCTTTGGTGATAAGCCTAAGAAAGCAGATTTACCAAGCCCATATGATTGTCATTTAAAATATTACTTCGATGTCATCAAGGCAATAGAAAGTAAAAACATGACGAATATCATTACCGCTAGTAAAGCTAGTTTGATGAAAAGTTATGATAGTAGAGGTTTATTTAATGAGGATAATGAACTTTATAAAAAAGAATATAATCGTCTTAAAAATAATATCATCAAATTTTATCGCGATAAATTTAATGATATCGTATACGATGATTTTGATGAGTTTAAATTAACTTTATCAACCTCTTTAGAGCCTTTAGAAAAATTAATTACTTATTTAAAACAGTTTAAACAGGCCTACCAAGATTATAAGCTAGCTCATAATCTTTTAGATTTCAATGATCTTGAAGCTAATGCATTAGAATTACTAGAACCCAAATACGGAATTGTTACACTTCTATACCAACAATTAAAAGAGATCATGATCGATGAATACCAAGATACTAATCAGATTCAAGAAACTCTAATTAATAAAATTGCAGATCTTCATGAACCCAAGATCAATCGCTTTATGGTTGGAGATATGAAACAATCGATTTATCGTTTTAGAGAGGCTGACCCGGAAATTTTTAATGAGAAATATCTTACTTTTAATCTACTACCTAAAACTAAACGTATTGACTTAAAATTTAATTACCGATCAAATAAAATTGTCCTTGACAGTGTCAATTATATTTTTAATCAAATCATGGATAAGGATATTGGCGGTCTTGATTATTACTTAGATGAAAGTGCCAAATTGAATTATGATTTTTTACGTAAAGAAGGTGCAAAAGAATTAGAAGATTTGCCAGAAGTCACCGCCAAAGCATCACAACGTCTTGATGAAGAAGCACGCTTTACTAGCGAAGTCATCCTATCATATCAAACTGGTACTATAAGCAATGATGCTGAATTAGAAGCAAAAATTGTTGCTAAAAAAATTCAGGATATGATTGGTCACTTAGAATTGGATAATTTTAACGGCACAAAAAGACTGGCAGATTATAAAGATATTGTTGTTTTAATGCGTAGTACTCGCAGCTTTATAGCTTTTAAAAAGATATTTAATAAATTTAATATTCCTAGTCATATTGTTTTATCTCAAGGTTTTTTACAAGCTCCAGAAATAATTAATCTCGTTAATGTTTTAAAAGCTTTTAATAATCGCCTTGATGACATTGCCTTTACAAGTTTACTAAAGGGCAATTATGTAATAAGTCATTTTAGTGAGAATTTTTTAGCGCAAATTAAAATTGATGAAACTATCTCAATGTTTGATAATTGTATTAATTATCTTGAAAAAAAATTAGATAATTATGAAGCTTTAGAAACATTTATAAATTATTATCAAGATATGCGAAACTATTTTAATAGTCATTCTATTAAAGAAAGTTTGATGAAATTCCTTGAGGATAGTAATTATTTACCTTTCTTAGCTTCATTAGTCAATGGTCCTCAACGAGTTGCAAATATTGAATTAATGATTCAAAAGTTAGATGAAATGCATGATGATTCTTTAAATACAATAACTACTAAATTTGATGATATGATCAATAATGGAGTCAATCTCTCTCCCGCAATGGTTTCAAGTAATGATGATAATGTTGTTTCTTTTATGACTATCCATAAATCTAAAGGATTGGAGTTTCCAATTGTTTTTGTTTCTAATATGCAAAATAAATTTAATCAGCAAGATGCCCGAGAACGAATCATTAGTGATAAAAAATTAGGAATTGCGATCAAACCGCGAGTAAAATGTGATTTAGAACCCTATCAAGACGTTATTGTTGAATACGAAAATAAATATCGAAAAGTAATTGCAACAGCACAGACTAGTGAAGCAATCAACGAAGAAATGCGAATTTTTTATGTTGCATTGACTAGAGCTTCACAAAAACTAATTATGACTGGCTTAATTAAGGAACCCCAAGATCTTATCAAATGGCAAAAATATGTAATTAATAATAGTGAAGATTCAATGATAAATCCACGTTGTAAAGATAAAGTAATTCTTTATCATAATGCACGTAAGCAAAATAGCTATTTAGATTGGTTAGGAATTTCTTTAATGAGTCACAGTAATATTATTAATCAAGGTCTAAAAAAAGAACTCCTAGACCATGATCAAACAGATGATCTTGTTAATGAAATAAAACAAAATTTTCAAACTATTTTGATTCATCAAAATAAGCATTTAATTCAAGAAAATACTAAACATAGTAAATTTTCTATCAAGATTCTTAGTCATCATGATGTTGAAGAACAAATTATCGTTTCAAATAAAAGTGATACTATTCTTGACTTAAGCAGCTATCATCGATATAGTAATTTTGAATATCCATACCCAACTAACCTAGAAAAATCCATTGCTGTAACTCGTAAAATTGAAGATGGCGATAGAAGTTTTAAGGATATAAGTTATGAGCTTGATGATTCCCCAGTTGATGCTGGAACACGTGGAACAATTATTCATAGTGTGCTTGAACATCTTGATATTGACGTTCATTTAGATTTATCAGATAACTTAAATAAACTCAAACAAGCAAACCTTTATGACAATGAAGCCTGGCAATTAATTGATAAATATCAACAACATCTTGAAAACTTTATTACTAGCCCAGTTTATCAGTTAATGGTTAATGCTGACTATCTTTATCGTGAAAAAGAATTTTCTATGCTTGAAAACGGACAAATTATTCATGGAATTTTTGATGTTGTCTGTATTAAAGATAATCAAATAACAATTATCGATTATAAGACTGATAATTTGAATAAAAACACTAGTAAAGAAATACTGATTTCTTTACATAAGCCGCAAATGGATTATTACAAAAAAATATTAGCTCGTGTTTTCCCACAAGCTAATATCCAGGTAATCGTTTATTATCTATATATTAATAAATATGTAACTATTTAAAAATGGGTTATCCGTAACCCATTTTTATTTCACAACAATATCTTTAATATTCTTTAAGATGATTCGCGTCATACCGCCCTCATCCATTTCCTTGACGATATCTACACCTTCAAGATAATCCTCAACATTTAATTCAATAATTCGATCATCATCTAAAACTAATTTACAACGTGACATCCGATCTAGCGATACTGGAACGTTGACAATTTCATCATCTTCTTCAATTCCCAGATCGCGCATAATTAATTCAACCTCTTCAGTTGCATTATAGTCGTTTCCCATAACTTTTTTAGCCAATTCCATCGGTTTTACCGGACGATGATCCATTACTAAATCAACAAGTTCTTTTTTTACTAATGGTAGGGGATCCCCTTCAACAACATTATATTCACTGTCAACTTTCTTTACAACTTTATTAACAATACTCATTTTTTGTTTATCTGTTAATTTTGGTTCACCTTTAATATATTGTTCATTCAAGTAATATCCTGGTTTCCCATCAATCATATAACGTTTTTCAATAATCGACAAAATATTATCTTCAACATTGATAATAATTGCTTCTTCAACAGCTGTTGTTTTATTTGGTAAAATTTGTTGATTAATAAATCTAATACTACGTATACCATCATTTTCTTCAATTAAACTCATTGGCATAGTTTTATAGTTTAACTTAATAATTAAAACAAATTTCTTACCATCTACTTTTAATTCTACAAACATTAAATTAGCATTTGGCATTTCTTCAATTTTTGTACATAAATCAAATAAATCTTGCGTTATTTTAATCGATTCTTCTTTAAACGCCTCATTACTTTCAATCATTTTTTTACCAGCTTGTAATAAGTGATGCTCACTACCGGTTACCAATTCTTTAATTCCAGAATTTTCTAAACATTTTTCAATTTTTTTATCATAATACTCAGTTGTTCCTTCAGTTAAATTAATAAATGTATCTGAGTAAATAATTTTACTATGTTCCAAATCCAACATATGAATCAAAATCTTATCAATTATAATTGTATTATTCATTCTTTCATCACCACGGTTAAGTATATCATATTTTGTTGAAATACGATATAATAATCTTGGTGATTAAAATGAAAATTATTATCGCACCGGCAAAGGTGATGAAAACAAAACAAGTAAATATTGAAACTACAGATATCTTATTTAAAGACAAGACTACACAGCTACATAATTATTTAATGAAATTTAATCTTGATCAACTCCATGACATAATGAAAATATCTTTTAAAATGGCGGATACTGTCTATAGTTATTTCCACAATGAATATACTGCGGTTCCTGCACTATACTGCTATCAAGGTACTGTTTTTAAACAGCTTAGTTTGAAAGACTATGATGCAGACGATTTTGTATACTTAGAACAGTATTTAAATATTTTATCGGCTTATTATGGCATCTTGAAATACAATAGTGCAATAACCCCATATCGTTTAGATATGATTATGAAGATTGATTTTAATTTATATCAATTTTGGCAAGATGAAATTGATAATTATTTTAAAAATGAAGACTATATTATTTCCCTAGCCTCTAAAGAATTTACTAAGATGCTATCACATCCCCATATCATAAACATTGACTTTGTTGAAGATAAAGCAGGTAAAATGGTACGCAATTCAATGTATGTCAAACAAGCTCGGGGAAAAATGCTTGATTTAATGGTTAAAAATAAGATTAGTGATCTTGATAGCTTAAAACGTCTAACGTTTGATGGCTATATATATCATGAAGAATTATCAACAGACGATAATTATGTTTACATTAGAAATGGAAAACAAACATATAAAAAGCTATAATAAAAATAGATGGCGTGCCATCTATTTTTATTTATTTAAATATTCTTCTAAGAAATTTATCATTCTTTCCATTTCTTCATCTGTCCCGATACTAATTCTTAAGTATTGATCAATTCGCTTAGTATTCCAATGACGAACGATTATTCCTACTTGCCGCAATGCTGTAAATAATTCTTGGCCTTCAACATCAGGATGTTTTACAAAAACAAAATTTGCATAACTGTCAGGTACAATAAAACCTAATTCTTTTAATCTTGTTTTAGTCATTTCTCTTGTTTTAATTACTTTAGCACACTTTGCTTTTGTATCTTGATCGTCAAGGATACTCGCTAAACAAATTTGTTGTGCGACATAATCAACTGGATAAGAATTAAATGAATTCTTAACATCATACAAATGTCTGATTGCCTCTTTACTTCCTAAAGCTATTCCTAGTCTAATTCCAGCTAAAGAACGTGATTTAGAATATGTTTGTGTTACAACTAGATTATCATATTTATCAATTAAAGAGACACAACTAGTTCCACCAAAATCAATATACGCTTCATCAATGACTACAATACTGTCAGGGTTATTTTTTAATATTGTTTCTATAAAATCTAAATCAACTAACAAACCAGTTGGCGCATTAGGATTTGGAAAAATAATTCCACTATTAGGCTGCATAAAATCATTAAGATTAATTTTGAAATCACGGTCTAATTTAACCAGTTTATATGCCATTTGATATAATTCACAATATACCGGATAAAAAGAATATGTAATATCCGGGAATAAAATTGGTTCCTTTCCATTAAAGAACGTTAAAAAAATCAACGCAAGTACCTCATCAGAACCATTCCCCAAAAATACTTGTTCTTCTTCAAGTCCATAATAATTAGCTAATTCTTTACGTAAATCAACAGCATCACTGTTTGGATATAACCTTAAACGATCAATATCCAAAGATGTTAATACTTCCTTAATTTTAGGACTAGGTCCATAAGGATTCTCATTTGTATTTAACTTGATCATATTCACAATTTTAGGCTGTTCCCCTGCTACATATGGTTCAACCTCGCGCAATTTATCTTGCCAACTCATATAATTCCCCCTTATTTAAGCATTTCATCAATCAACTCCGATAAATAATCGACTTGTTTATCACTATGCTTTTTAATCAGTTCATCCGCTCGATTAAAAGTGTAACCATGATCCGCGTGCTCAAACATACTAATATCGTTATACGAGTCCCCAATCGCATAACTTACAACATCTTCATTAAGTAAACTAACTAGATTGCTGATTCCAGTTCCTTTCGTACATCCACTTGGCGTAATGTCTAAATAATGCATATTTAATGTACCATGCGCTTCATCTGCATAATGTTCATCTATATATTTTTGAATCTTTAAAACTTCATCAATCTGCTGGTTGTCTTGATTTATCGCTATTATATCAAACTCCTCAACATTTGGATACTCTTTTATAAAATCATGCTCATTCGTTACAATACTACGTCCTACCTCATCATAAATATATGTTTGACCTCTCAAATACCCTAATGTCTTTTTTCCATCATAAAAATATATCCACATATCATCATATTTCAAACAATGTTCTATGATATCAATACCAGCTTGTTTTGAAATAACTCGTTTAAATAATTCTTGATCATTACGATCAACAATATGAGCTCCATTATTTAAAACTAAATAGTCATAATATAAATCTAATTTGTTTGTACTGCGTAATGCTTCTTCATAATTTCTCCCAGTATTAAAAGCAAACAAGTGCCCAGCCTGGTGAAGCTTTTCCACTTTCTCTTTATCCGGGGGATATAATAACCCATCTAAATCAATAATTGTTCCGTCCATATCACAAAATAGTATTTTTTTCATAAAATCCTCCAATATATAGCCATATTATAACAGTTTAGACTAAATCATCAAAGAGCTGATAAAGCATTTGATTACTTTTATTTACTTCTTGTAACGCTGTTTCAATATCTTTCGCCACAATTTTTCCATCTTGCAGGCATACACACTTACCGCTTTGATTATCTTGAAGAAGTTCTATCGCTTTATTTGCCATCCTTGCAGCTAATATCCGATCTTCCGGCACCGGTGAGCCGCCTCGTTGAATATGTCCTAAAACAATCGAGCGACCTGAAAATCCTGTTTCTTCACTGATTCGTTGTGCTAGCTTTTCAACATCTAAAATTTTTTCACTTGCAATTACAATTGCATGGCGTTTATTATAAACAATTTCATTCTTAATCAACTCTTTGATTACATGCTCTTCATCATAGCCTGTCTTATTGGTGATAACAAGTTCACTTCCACAAGATATAGCTGCATAAAGAGCTAAATTATCTGCATTGTTACCCATTACTTCAACTACAAAACAACGATGATGAGAACTTGAAGTATCACGTAATTTATTTACTGCATCAATAATATTACATAATGCAGTATGAAAACCAATCGTTTCATCAGTACCATTGATATCATTATCAATAGTTCCAGGTATTCCAATACAATTTATACCTTTTTTTGCTAACGCTTGTGCCCCACGGTAACTACCATCACCTCCTATTACAACAAGACTATCTATTTCATGTTCTTTTAAATTGTTTATTGCTTTATCTTGAACTTCATCTAAAGTAAACTCCGGTAGACGTGATGATTCTAAAATAGTACCTCCTTTTGCAAGAATTTCAGAAACATCTCGATAGCCTAAGCGTGCTATTTTACCCTCTACTAATCCTCGATAGCCTTCATATACTCCATAAACTTCAAATCCATGTTTTATTCCTACTCTGACAATTGCTCTGATTGCTCCATTCATTCCAGGAGCATCACCGCCAGAAGTTAATACTGCGATTTTTTTCATTTTTTCACCTCATTTAACTTTCTCTTCTAACCAATTTTGATAAAACTCTAGTTGATTCTTTAGATGAAAAAAGTGTTCCCCATTTTCCATGATTTTTAAATCACAATTAAAATGACTGGCAAATTTCTTTATATATTCATATTCACATAAATTGTCATTTTCACCATACAAAATCATTGTTTGACTATTCCATTCGGTGACTGAATGTTCTTTAACATAGCAATAATAGTCATAATACAATGTTTCCCCAATAGGTGTTTCAATCATTTTTTGTTCTTTTAATTTTTCTTCATTTATTTCAAACCAAATCATCATATTTTCAATTAAACGTTGCATATCAACAACTGGTGATAAAAATAAACACTGATTAAATTTAACACATTGATAAGCTAATAAACTAAAAAATGCTCCTAAGCTACAGGCCCATAAACTTATCTTTTCATATTTTCCTTTAACATAGTCATATATCTTTAATAATTCCTCTGTACAATTTTGTGCATTACACAAAGTATCTTCATATACTCGATCCCCATGTTTTGGCAAATCAAAACTAACTATTTGATATCCTCTATTTACTGCTGTCTTTGCTAGCATTTCTATAACAATATCTTCTTTATTAGATTTATTCCCATGAACTGCAAGAAAAACTTTTGAACTCCCTGCTCCCCAGATAACTGCAGGGATATTATCAATTTTTAAATATTTCTTTTTCATCTTCCCACCACTTCCTTATCAATGATTATAACATAGTCCAAATTTAATATTTAGCTTTTGCAAAAAATAATACTACAACAGTTTATGTTGCAGTCTTGTCTTTGGCTGGTGGTTGGTAGCACGAAACCTCCACAACGGGCTTTCATCACCTAGTTTTATGTCGTGCGCAGCACAGCAAAAAAGGAACTGATTATTCAGTTCCTTTACTATTACCCACTAATTTATTCATATCAGCTTTAGTTTTATATGTGATTTTTAATCGATAACCATCTTCGCTTGAAAGAATTCTCATTGACACTTTTGTATCATCCTCTGATTGAGTGATTCCTATTCCATAATTACCAATACTTTCATTTCGTTCATTAAAATCATTTTCTAATTGATTAAACTTCTCTCCAGCTTTATTAAAACTTACATACATATCATCACCGTTAATCAATTTAACAATTTCTTTTAACATCGGATAACTTTGCTCGTTGATTTTCATAGCTTCAAAATCTTTAAAGCCGTTAATAGTATAACCTATATTAACAGCATTAGTTGTTCCTGATAAGTCATATGAAAAACTAATTGACATTGTTTCATTTTTACCAATCTTTAAATCATAATTCAGACTTGTATAAACATTATTTTGATCAGTTACATAAAAATCATAATCTTTATCAATCGTTGTTTTACCATACTTATCAGTAATTGCAGTTAAATCATTTTCTAACTGCTTGATCTTCTTAACATAACTATCACTATTAGTTACTAGTTTATCAAAATCTTTTAAACTCCCAAACTGATATTCTGTTACCTCTTTATTAATATTAACCTCACCTAGTGGACCTAGTGTAATTGCTTTATCCGGTGTAGTAACAGTATTACTTGCAGTTCCGTCACCTAAAAAATTACCAAATAACATTGATGAAATCAGCGGTGAGAAAATCAATACTAAAGCTAAAATACCGTATAAATAATTAGGAAATGTATTTGTTCTTTTCATGGGTTGATAGCCTTTTTCTAAGCGTGTACCACAATGAGGACAAACTTTGGCACTATCAGGAATATTTTTTTTACAATGTGGACATTGTTTCATGCAATCACCTACTCATATATATTTGCCATCCAGGTCTTAAAGTCTTCCACAAATTTTTCTTTTGCCTGGGCTTTTTTTGTATCATCTTTTATTTCATAATACTCTTCACTTAGATAAGTATACTCGCTAATTGTTTCACCTTTATTAACTAATTTTAAAATTGGTGTCCAATTAAAATCTAACTCCTCACGAATATTTTTATAAAAATCAATTTCTTTTTCAGATGCCCCCTCTTGCATGGCGGCATCACGAAATGCCTGAATATTTAAATAATATAAATAAGTACCCTTATTTTCCTCTAAATACGATGTTAAAATCGGATGAAACTCTTTACAATCTCCGCAATCAGGACGACCAATATATAAAACAAAAGTATCATCACTAGATAATTTGTTTTCTAATTCATCATAAGTAATTTCATGAAGACCTGATAAACTATTGTCTTTTTTTATACGATTAATGGATGCGTCTTGGCATCCACTAATCATTAATACACATACAATTAAACTTAATAATTTTTTCATTATTTAAGTAAAGATTCTCCATCCATTTCAGCTGGAATTTCAAGTCCTAATAATTGTAAAATCGTAGGCGCTAAATCTCCTAATTTTCCACCCTCTTTTAATTCTAAATGAGAATTTGTTACAATTAAAGGCACTTCATTTGTAGTATGCGCTGTAAATGGGTTATTATCTTCATCTAACAACATTTCACTATTACCGTGGTCAGCAGTAATTAACATTGTTCCACCTAATTCAAGAACTTTATTGTATACTTCACCTACACATTCATCAACAACACTCACAGCTTTAATTGCTGCTGGTATAATTCCTGTATGTCCAACCATATCGCAGTTTGCAAAGTTAACAATAACAACATCGTGAATATCTTTATCTAATTCTTCAATTAATTTATCTTTTACTTCATATGCTGACATTTCTGGTTGTAAATCATAAGTAGCTACTTTTGGTGAATTTACTAACACTCGAGTAGCACCTTCAATTTCCTTATCAACACCACCGTCAAAGAAGAAAGTAACATGAGCATATTTTTCAGTTTCTGCAATTCTTAATTGTTTCATACCTTTTGCAGATAAATAATCACCAAGTGTATTAGTTAAACTTGGTAAAGCAAAAGCAATCGCACCATTAACACTATCTGCATATTTCATCATACAAACAAATGTTAAATTTTTTGGCACATTATTAAATGCATGGTCATAGAATCCATCATTAGTCATCACTGTTGCTAATTGAATCGCACGGTCAGGTCTAAAGTTTGCAAAGATAACTGAATCACCATCAGCTACTTGTCCATCAACATTTTTATTATATCCAGGAATTACAAATTCATCATAAGTTTCTTTAGCATATGAATCTTTAACATATTGAACAGGACATTCAAAGCTTTCACCTTTATGATTAACGATAGCATCAAACGCTAATTCAACACGATCAAACCTTTTATCACGATCCATTGCGTAATATCTACCAGATACAGTTGCAATTTCACCAACACCTATTTCTTCAATTTTATCTGCTAATTCTTTAACAAAATCAGCACCACTATCAGGAGCAACGTCACGACCATCTAAAAATGCGTGTACATATACTTTTTCTAAACCTTCTTGTTTAGCTAATTTTAATAAGGCATAGATATGTTCATTTGAAGAATGCACTCCACCATTTGATAATAATCCCCAAATATGTAATTTAGTATTATTTTCTTTGGCATTATTAATTGCTTTTAAGAATTCAGCATTCTTATAGAATGTTCCATCTTCAACAGCTTTATTGATTAAAGTTAATGATTGGTAAACTGTTCTTCCAGCTCCAATATTTAAATGTCCAACTTCACTATTACCCATTTGTCCATCAGGTAATCCGACAGGCATTCCAGAAGCTTTAATTCTTGTTGTTGGATAAATCATTTCTAAATCATCTATATTTGGTGTATTTGCAAGTTTAACTGCATTTCCATCAATTCTTTCACTTAATCCGTATCCATCTAAAATACATAATACAATTGGTCTTTTTTTCATTATCTAATTCCTCCATTTTCATGAACCATTATAACTTGTTTAACTACAATAATCAAACAAGAAATACTTGAAATAATCTAAATTTAATAACTTTTTACTAACAAAATCTCTTCAGTTAAAATAGTTTTATATTTCTATAATATATTGATATATAAATAATATAGTTATATAATTATAATATAAATAATAAAGAGGAAATGCTATGAAAAAATTATTATGTTTATTACTCATTTTTATGCTGTGTGGTTGTAGTATTGATAAAAGAGCAACTACTAAAACTGTTGATGTCAGTCCATATCTCTATAAAATTAGTGACAATAATAATCACTATCTTTATCTATTAGGAACCTGTCATCCTGGTCGTGATCAAATTGATAAACTTGATATAACTACCGAAAAAGCAATCAAGGATAGTCAAAGTATTGTTTTAGAATGTTCATTAGATCAAAATGAAACTGCTAAATATCAAAATTATCTTTTAGAAAACAGTTTAGGTGAACTAGATTTGATTAACTATATTCCTAAATTAAAAGAAAACTATCCTACACTAAAAAAATACCGTGTTAATGAATTTAATGCTATGGCAGTAAGTTCTTTAGTAACCTCTGATATTCTAGACGAAGTAGATGGCAATAATAGCACCTCCATTGATGTTTACCTTTTTAATCTCACCAGAAGTAAAAGGATTCCTTTTGAAGAAATGGAAGGAATTGAATTTCAGATGCAATTATTTTCACAATTATCTAAAGAATCACCTCACGCAATTTTAGAATCCTTAAAAGATCGACAACAATTAATCAAAAGTACAAAATTGATCCTTGACAGTTATTATAATCATGATCTTGATACATTAGCGACAATATACAGCTATCAAGAACTACCAGATAGTGAATATCAACAAGAATATCAAAATTATCAACAATTATTAATAATTGACCGTAACCAAACTATGCAAGCTAAAATAATAGAATATTTAAATCAAAATAAAGTCGTTTTCATCGGCGTTGGTGTAGGTCATGTTGTTGGTGATTTAGGATTAATAACATCGTTAAGCGCAGCCGGTTATAAAGTAGAAAAATTAGGTTAAAAAATAAAGGTCTAGAATTTATCTAGGCCTCATTTTTTCTTTTTCTTTGGCGAACTTAAAATGTACATTCCAATAAAACAGAGAATCAAAGGCCAGTAGCCTTTTATATAGTATGCAATCGTTGATACTATTCCTTGAAAGTCTTTAGTTCGATCCATGGTTAAAATCATTCCTAAAATAATTAATACAATTCCCGCATTCTTTCTAAAGTCCATTTTAATCACCCCCATTATCATAGCAAGGGCAATCAAATGAATTTGTCGATTAGAGGATAGAACGTGCAAACCGTAATAAATTATTTAAATCTACAGGTTCTTTACCTTTTTGTGAATATACATAAATTCTATCATGATCATGATATTCAAATTTATTAGAATGAATAATACTATTAATATCCCGACGTATGTCCTCATCAATATGAATAAACAAGTTTTCAGACATTTTTCTAAGTAAAATGCATAAACTTGCTAACGCTAATTCTAAATCAAAATATGCTCTAATTAAATCTTTTTGGATAACATGTTCATCAAAGATACCTTCTTTTATTTCAACTTTTTCAATATGATTCAAAACGGCATCGACACTATTTAACTCATCTTCAAGCATATCCAAGTAACATTCTTCTTTAATTTCTCTTTTGTTCATCTACAAGCTTATCCTTTTCCTTAATCATTTGTTTCAATTCTTTTGCATATAACACAAATGACAATAACATTAATGCACTGCTAGTGATAATCATTAACTGACTAGCAAAAGTATCAGGAATGTGATACCCAATAAGAATTATTACAACAAAATAAAAATAAGCTGTTGCAATTTTCCCCCACCATGAAGCTCCTTTTATTTTTAAGCCATAATCATATAAATATAATCCAACAATTCCTAACATTCCATCTTTCAATACAATTATTATTAATAACACCCAAGCTAAGGGATATGTAAATAACAAAGTAATCGCAATTGTAAATTGTGTTAATTTATCAGCAATCGGATCAATTAATTTTCCAAAATCTGTAATCATATTATATTTTCTTGCAATATAACCATCTAAACAATCACTAATACCTGAAAGCACAAGAATAAATGCTGCAATAATATAATGATGTTGCCATTGTGCATTAAAATACACAAATAAAAATACTGGTATTAATAAAATTCTAAAATAACATAAGCAATTTGGTATATTAAACAACTTTGTTTTATCTTTCATATTCATCTTCTATCCCTCTTTTTACATAATTATAGTTAACTTATTAAATAAGTCAATGATAGAAGATTTAAAGTATCTTTTTCATTGTAACATGCGGGCACCACTCATCATAATACATATCTCCATCAGGTTTATATCCTAATTTTTCATAAAATTTCTGAGCCTGCTGTTGAGCTGACAACTCAGTTTCAAGACAGCCTAATTCTCGAGCTTTGTTCTCTAAAGCAGTGACAACCTTACTTCCTAATTTTTGCCCACGATATTCTTTGAGCGCTGCAATTCTTCCTAAGATCATTGTTGTCTTATCTTTAAAATACATTCGTCCAACCGCAATCGGCTGCTCATCCTTATAAATCACCAGATGATACGCAGTATTGTCAAGCTTATCAAACTCCTTTTCAAAGCCTTGTTCTTCAACAAATACAGCTTGGCGAATTAAAGCTGCATCTTTAAAAGATGTTTTACCATAACTAAATTTAAAATCCAACTTAGATTCTATCATCATTAATAATGTATCAACTTCTATAACTTGAGCAAATCGATTCTTCCAAATCTTTTCTTCTAAATATTGCTTTAACACTTTTCCACTTATTATATCATTGTCAAAAGTCGTTGTAGCATCTTTTGGAACAATAACTCTATATCCTAATTCAAATGCTACTTTAATACTAGTATCAATACAATATTCACTTTGCATACCAACGATAATCAGATCTTGAATTCCCTGTGATTTTAAATATGCATCTAAATTTGTATTTTTAAATGCACTATTATATTCCTTTTCAAAAATTTTATCATCTTGTCTCGGAGTAATCCGTGAATCTATTTGCCAACCATCACTATTTAAAATCAATTCCTCATCATGATGACGAACATAGACGATTTCGAGATGTTGATTATGACATACCCTGATTAGTTTTCGAATATGCTCGATCATCTTATTTTCATCTACTGGATACTGGCTCGTCAAAGCAGTTTGAACATCAATTATTAATAAACATCTTTTACGCATCATTTTCCTCCATTGTATCAACTAAAAAAGTCGTAATCGTTGAATACACAGTTTCCTTATATTTTTCATTGAGAATTTCATGGCGCATATGCTCAAATAAAATTGAAATCACATGTTGATAGCCTTGTTTTTTTAAATGAGTTACAGCATTATTAAATGCTTTTTCATTAATCAAGCAAGGATCTTCTTTGCCAGAAATAAATAAGACTGGTAGTTTTTTATTTGCTTCATAATCTATATTTTTATATGTATTTTGCATTAAACTTAATAAATTATAAAATCCATTTACACTAAATGTGAAGGTACACAGCGGATTATTATTATATTCATCAACTACTTGGCTGTTACTGCAAATCCATTCATTTGGCTTATCAAAACCCTTATTAAAAGCACCAAAAGACATTTTCTGTAATAGTTTACTATGATACTTATCCCCCTTGACCATTGCTATCGCTTTGCATAATAACTTTCCTAATCCGGCTAATTTATTTTTACTTGGGCTGCCACAAACTATTAATGCATTAATTTCATGATCATACTTTTGAATATAATTTCTTACAACTAAAGAACCCATTGAATGCCCAAATAAACAAACTGGTAAATTTGGATATTTTTTCTTAATATAATTAGTTAATTGGTGAACATCTTCAACGATTGCACGGGCACCTTCACCATAAAAATAACCCAAATCAGTTTCATCTAAAACACTTTTTCCGTGTCCACGATGATCATGTATGATAACAACATATCCACAGTCATTTAAATATTCAATAAAATCTAAATAACGCTCTTTATGCTCACACATACCATGAACAATCTGAAAAATTGCTTTTGGGTGTTCCGGCGCTGAAACAATTACGTCTAAAGGTAATTTATCAGATATTGAATTAATTTTTAGATACTCCATCGTTTTTCTCCTTTTCATGATTATATCATATTGATTGCTTGAATAAACTAAACAAACTCTTATTTTTATCTAAATAAACAAAAACCTGCAAATTATGCAGGTAATCATTTTTGTTCAATTGTATTTTCAGTAATAACTAGCTTCCGCTTCTTTAGAATCATATTAATTACTTCACTGGCTAATGAATATAAACAAGCAGCACTAGGAACCGCAATGACCATTCCAAATACACCAAATAAATCACCGAAAACAAAAATTGATAATAAAACCCAAATTCCAGGTAAGCCAACTGAGTTTCCAACAACACGCGGATAAATGAAGTTATCTTCTAACTGTGATAAAATCTGAAAATATACCATAAACCAAATTGCCATCAAAGCATCTTTTGATAAAATTAAGACTGCACCTACAAACATTGCGGCAATTGGACCAAAAAATGGAACAAATGAAAATATTGAAATAATTGTAGCAATCAATTCAGGGTATGGAAAATTAAACAGCTTCATAGTTACATAGTACAACACCCATAAAATACAAGCTTCAACCAATTGACCACTGATAAAATTTGAAAAAACTTCATTAGTTTTATGTGCATAATCAAAAATTACACAAGTAACTTTATAACCACAAAGTGCTCCAATTGCTTTTCTTAATTGTCGTAAAAAAGTTTCCTTATTTCCAAGCAAATATAGAGAAAAAATAAATCCTGTAAATACTACTCCAAATGTAGATAAAAAATTTGTTGCATTATTCATGATTCCCCCAGCACTTCTAGTTAGGATATCTAGTGCTTGACCAACCATATCTTGCCAAGGCATATTGATTAAATCTTTAACACTAGCAATATTTTCCATTCTAAAATCAATATTGAAATAGATAAATATATCATCGATATTATTAAATACTGATGTTAGAAAAGCAGAAGTATTACTGATCAATGAAATTAAACTGCTTATTAAATTTGGAATTACGATACTAGCAATCAAAACAATTAAACAAATAAATAGTATCAGTGTTGCAATTATTGATAAACCTCTTTTTTTTCGATATAAAAAACTAGTTTTTGTACAATATTTTGTAATTTGTTTTTCAATCAGCTTCATAGGCTGATTAAGAATATATGCAATAATAATCCCATAAAACAAATATACCAGCGTCCCTAACAACGTGCTGATCATTCCATAAATATTACCTAAATTCATAAGTAAATATATCAAAAAAACTGTAAACGCTGAAATTATCAATCCAGGTTTAACATGACGTTTCAAATCATCATCTAAATTAAAATTACGCATCTAATCACTCCTTATTCCGCTTGATTATAACATATTTATCATACATTTTATAACCATTCGTGATATTTATTTAGATAAACACGTTTAACTACTGTTGTCAATGCAATATATAAAATAACAATTATTATTAATAATCCAAAATAATAAGCTGGCAAACTAGTAAGCCCAATTGCTTTAGCTAAGTGACTAAATGGAATAAGCGTTAAAACAAATGCAGATAATAATGTAAAAATCGTTACAAATAGGGCAGGTTTACTTTGAATAAATGGTACTTTTGCTGTTCTAATTAAATGAATAACAAGAATTTGGCTCCACATTGATTCAATAAACCAGCCCGTTTGAAAAACTGCAATGAAATAATCAGGATTTGTTAATGATTGATAACTTCCTCCAGCCATTATTGGGGCTATAAAATAAAACATCAATACATATGTCATAATATCAAAAATTGAACTAATTGGTCCCATCCATAACATAAATCTTCCAATTGATGATGCTTCCCATGTTCGAGGGATTTTTAAATACTCCTCGTCAACACGGTCAAACGGTAAGGTTATACAAGCAATATCATAGATTAAATTTAGCAACAATAACTGAATTGGTGCCATTGGTAAAAATGGTAAAAATGCACTTGCAATTAAAACTGAAAACATATTACCAAAATTAGAACTGGCCGTCATTTTTATATATTTAATCATATTAGCATAAACTTTGCGGCCTTCAACCAATCCTTTTTCAAGAACCATTAAGTCTTTGTCTAATAAAATTACATCAGCTGCTTCTTTAGCAATATCTACTCCACTATCAACAGAAATTCCTACATCGCTTGCCTTTAGAGCTAATGCGTCATTAATACCATCGCCCATATATCCAACGCTATGTCCATTTTCTTTTAAAACTTTAATAATCAGTGCCTTTTGTTCCGGTGATAATTTTGCAAAAATTGTTGTTGTTTCTACAACTTCCTTCAGTTTATCCAAGCCCATCTTTGCAACATCTTGGCCTAATAAAATATTTTCAACATTCAATCCTACCTTTTGACAAATTGCTTTAGTTACTTTTTCATTATCTCCTGTCAAAATTTTTGTTGCTACACCATGTTCCTTCAATGCTTTTATCGCTGGGGCTGTTGATTCTTTTGCAGGATCTAGAAAAGCTAAATATCCAATTAAAACCATATCTTTTTCATCACTAACGGTACATTTTTGTACTAAATCCTGATCTGTTTTTTGACTCACTCCCAAGACCCGTAAACCTTTTTCATTAAGTTGTTCAACTTGATTGATAATTATTTTCTCTAATTTTTGTGTTAACGGCCAAACTTTACCAAGATACTCAACATATCTACAAACACTGAGCATTTCTTCAATTGCTCCTTTTGTAACCATCTGTACTTTACCATCTTGATCCTGAATAATAACAGACATTCTTCGTCGTTGAAAATCAAATGGAATCTCATCAATTTTTTCATATTTGTTTGTTAAATCTTTTAAGCTCGAATCATTATCTTGTTCAGCCAACGTACTATTAATAATTGCTTTATCCATTAGATTATTTAATCCTGTTTGATAATAACTATTCAAAAATGCATGTCGCAAAACTCTTAAATCAATTTTCCCGTGAACATCTAAAGGAAATTCTAAAATTACTTCATCTTGTGTTAAAGTTCCTGTTTTGTCTGTGCAAAGAATATCAATAGCACCAAGATTTTGAATTGAATTTAAATTTTTAATTATAGTTTTTTCCTTAGCCATTGCAAGAGAGCCTTTAGCAAGACTAGTTGTGACAATCATCGGAAGCATTTCAGGTGTCAAACCTACAGCAACACTTAATGCAAATAAACTTGCATCTAACCAATCTCCATTAGTAAATCCATTAATAAATAAAACAACAGGTACCATAACTAACATAAAACGAATCAAAAGCCACGATACAGAATTAATTCCAATTTCAAAAGTTGTTAATTCTCTCTTTTTATTTAAATCAATAGAAATTCTTCCCAGCATAGTTTCATCACCTGTCGCAATTACCACACCGACAGCACTTCCGCTAATTACATCACTTCCCATAAAAGCCAGATTTTGTGCTTCAAGCACATTCGTCCCTACAGTTGTTTCAATTGCGAATTTTTCAACTGGTTCACTTTCACCTGTTAAACTTGCTTGGCTAATAAATAAATCTTTAGCTTCAATAATTCTCAAATCTCCAGGAATCATATCTCCTGCGCTCAAATATACAATATCACCAACAACTACTTCATCAATTGGAATCTCTTTTGCTTCTTGTCCATATCGTTTAATATTTGTAGTATTTGAAATCATTGCAATCAGCTTCTCTGCTGCACTCCCACTTCTTTGTTCTTGAATAAAGCGTAATATTCCAGATATCATTACCATAACTACAATAATGATTACTGTAGTTGGATCCTTTTCACTAGTTTCTGCAAAAATCACATTAGTAAATAAAGATACTACTGCTAGTATTAATAAAATTGCAGTAAATGGATTTATAAAAGCGTTAAATATTTTTTTTAATATAGAATCTTTTTTTTGTTTAGTAATAATATTTTTACCAAATTCATCACTATGATGTTTGACTGTTTCATTCGTGATTCCCATTTTATTTGTTTCAAAACTATCTAAAACTTGATTAGTTTTATTCTCACTCGCAAAAACTAATCTCTCATTAATTGAATTAAATTTTCTCATTGTTATACCCTCCAAATTAAATTTTAGAGTATGACAAAACTATCCTAAAGAATGGCATCGCCATTATTCGGGACTTATAAACATCATTGTCATACCGGCCATGCTCTTCCATTCTTTTTCTCCTTTCAAAATTTTAGATATAGAAAAAGCCATCATTAAGATGGCTAGGCGAAAATGGACGTAATTATCCCATCATCAAAAAGCCATCTTTTAAAATTCATCGATAAATAATCATCCATTTTCTTCACCTCCACAAAATAAAAGCCTCATCGCTCAAACGCGACAAGGCATGAAAATAACTTTATCTCGTTCAAGCTTCAACATCATAGGGCCATGTAATTGCATTAGTTTTTGCCTTCACGACAAGAACTGTTGACCAGCGCACAGTGTCTCCACTGCTTTGCGGTAGCAACCCGTATCCCTATGGTAGTCTCACCTACCGATTCTTTTATCGCTTATAGTTTAACACTATTAAAGATAATGTCAACCCCTATTCCCCTTCAACTAGCTCTACTAGGATTTCTACTAATTCTTGACTTACAACCTCATAATCATCACCGTGATAACTAAAATTGACTTCATCACGACTTGTAGTGGAGTCTGTATGCCAATCTTTACATGAGCTATGAAGCTGCTTAATTCCTGTATAATCAAGCATTTTTTTCGCATTTCCTGCATTTATTCCACTTCCCGCTAAGATTTCAATATTCTCACCATATGCATCATGCAAATATTTAATCATTTCTTTTCCTCGAGTTGCTTTACCTTGTAAGCCACTCGTTAAAATACGGTCTACCCCTAAAGTAATCAAAATGTTCATTGCCTCGTCAATATCATTAACACAATCAATAGCACGATGAAATACTGCGGTTTTGTGATATGATTTAATAATATCGATCATTTCTCGGGTTTGTGGAATATTAATATCTCCTTCTTCATCAAGGCATCCAAATGCAATCCCATCTGCACCATTATCAAGTAATATTTCCGCATCCAGTTTCATTACCTCAAAATCTTCATCATTGTAACAAAAACCAGCACCACGAGGTCTAACCATACAAATAACTTCTAAATCTGTGTTATCTTTAACTTTTAATAAAGTTGCTAATGATGGGGTTAAGCCACCTAAGTGTAATGCACTATTCAATTCTATTCTTCTAGCTCCACCGTATTGTGCCTGTAATGCATCATAATAACTCCCACAACATACTTCTACAATTTTATCCATTTTATCCATTTTATCAACTCCTTACTTGTATATTTATTATAACACTTTTCCAAAAGCATTAATTGTTATTTTTAAGTAAAAGTTGGTTTGCATTTTGTTAATAGTAATGGTAAAATTTATGAGCATAGTTTATTTGCAATAAATAAAAATTGTAATATAATAAGCTAGTTCTGTCCCCTTAGTAAAATGGATATTACAAGACCCTCCTAAGGGTCAGGTGGAGCAATCCCCTTTCGGAAGCGATTTATGAAATAAATTTGAAAATTGCTCCATGAAAATTAAATAAGTCTCAGTACCTCAGTAGGATAGAGGGTTCGCCTCCTAAGCGAAACGTCGCAGGTTCGATTCCTGTCTGGGACGCCAGCAAACAACGCTGAAAGCCTTGATTTATCGAGGTTTTCAGCTTCTTTTGTTTTTGGCTTATAACCTGTCGGATAAGAACATATTCAATTTATATTTTGCAATTTCTTTTGATTTTCAGAATTTGTAATTCGATATTATTATGACTGTTTGAGTAGAAGAGTTTGCTAACACTTTTTTTATTTTGAAAAAATATCAGCAGATTTTTGAAGATTTGCTAACACTTTTGAAAAATTACTTTGAAGCTGATTGTTTCAAAAGCATTGCTTTCATCTCTGGCGTAAGTGATTTTAAAAGCTGTAAAAGCTCCATATCACTGTCTGATAAGCCGTTGTTTTCTGGCTGAACTTCCTCATTTTGTGGTTGCATTTCTGAATCATGGTTTAGAGTGGAATAAAATTGTTCGTCCATCTTTTGAGCATTGTAACGTCTATCTTCGTCTATGATTTCTGAATAAACGTCTGTAACCATTTCTGCTTCTGCATGACCTGTATCGCCTTGTACCGATTTTACATCGCCGTTGGTCATTTTCAATTTGTATCCTGTGGATAAATGACGCAGACTGTGGAAAACAACTTGTTCATAGCCATTTTGTTCGCATAACTTTTGAAATCTGTCTCTCACAATTCTACTCTCAACGGGATTTCCATTTTCCAAAGCTATAACAAGGTTGTAATTGTTATAAGCGTCTCCTAGAAATTCCTGTAATTCCTTTTGGTCTTTTTGATATTGCACCAGCAATTCTGCAACTGTCTTTGGCAACCATACGGTACGATTACTTGTTTCTGTCTTTGGTGTCTTTAATACAAGCCTTGTTGTGCAATGTGGCTTTTGTGTCGGAAAAATCTTGATAATATCTTTTTCCTTTAATTTCTGCATAGCTTGTGCATTTACTCTGGAAAGCTCTTTGTTGATGATTACTCTTGCGTTATTCGTTGCAATGGATTGTTCATCAATAATCACATCTTCCCATGTAAGACCTGTAATTTCTCCAATACGCATTGAGCAGGAAAACGCCAAATGCATACAGATAGTTAATAAATCGTCGTCTGACTGCTGAATTGCTTCACGGAATGTATCTACACTCCAGACTTTTCTTTTTACCTTAGGAACTTTAGGAAGCGTTGCTAATGAAGCAGGGTTACGCTTGTTGGTATCAATATATTCCCAACGGATTGCTTGATTTAATGCACAGCGTATAATGTCGTGTATTTTCTTGATATTGGCAGGTTGTACGCAACGTCCAGTAGCTTTTCTGTTAGCTCTGGGTACTTCTGGAACACTCAATAAATCGTTGTAGTAGGCAGATAATTTCTTTGTGGTAATCTCATTTAACTTCCAATCCCCGATAAGTGGATTGATGTAATTTTCGATAGTACCGACCTTACTACTAAATGTACTAGGCGACCATTTTGACGTACCATAGAGATTGACAAATATTTTTAAAAAGTCACAAAGCGTAATATCTTCATCGGTACTATCAAGTTCTTTTTTCGATTCATCAATTTGGCGTGCAAACTGTTCCTCTAAGGGAACAATCACATAACCATATTTTTCTTGATAATACTCAACAAATGCTTTTCTCTGCTTTGCTTCTTTCTTTGTCTCTAACGTATCCCATTTCTGTTTACGTTCTCCTGCATTGTCTAAATACCAGTAAATAACGGAAAATGTTGATTTTCTTTTTTTGATTGAAGCCATAATATATTCTCTCCTTAACAGTTAATTTTGATTTAACCATTTATCGAAAGAATCTTTAGATACCCGTATGGCTCTACCAGCACGAACATAAGCGAACTGTCCACTTTTAACCAATGCGTAAGCCACTTTTTTACTCACACATAATTGTTCTGCAATTTCCTCTACTGTATATGTCTTTTTCTCCTTTTTAGGAGTTTCTGTATTTGATGTATCACTTATCACGAGTAATAATAACTCCTTTCCGTGTGATAACAGCAAAATACATACGTTTAACAAGGTCATTATAGCATATCAATAACTCTTGCGGATATGTTTTTTGCCGTTGCTAACACTTTTGCTAATACTTTTTATATGCAGACAAATGGCTTTGGCAAGCTCCACTGGTATCTCAACCATTCCCATTCCTGTGGGCTGAACCGTGTCATACGGGTGTATCATTATCCTGTGTTGCAGGTCATGGCAGAACGACTTTTCCAACGGTCGCTCCCAGATCATTGCATGAATCGCTATCTCCCGATTGGAAAAGTCACGGCGTACAATCTCTGATGGCTCACTGCAAGCACAAACGTATCTGTCTGCATTATTCAGTTGTCAAAGAACTATTAGGCTCTTGTCAGCCTGTATCAATCTGTTTTGTTAAATAGACTGATACAGAATGACAAGCTAAGAAGTAAGCGGAACAGGAAAGAGGGAAGTGCTTATATGAAGCGTTCCGCAGATATTACCTATTCAATTTTTATGTCAAATTCCAATATCATTTTCATAATGGCTTCTCTGATACGACCTTTTAATTCCATATCCACAGCGATATATACATTTCCGTATTCATCATATAATGGGCGAATACAGCTTTTTGATATATACGGGTCATAGAAATCTAAGATTTTATCAATGGAAATTTTGTCGCCGTCCATAGCCGATGAAATCACATAAAATGATGGCTTCTTATACGAACGTTTTTGTTTCAAATACTAATTTTCCTCCTCTAATGACTTTTTCATTTGTTTTAATGCATAGTGTCGGTTTTGAAATACACCACTTCGGGATATATTCTGCAATTTTGCAATTTCCGTATCACTCATATCCAAGAAATAGTACATAAGTACATTTTCACGGTAACGGTCAGATAATTGTTTAATGACTTTTGCCAGCTCATCGTCATATACATAAATGTCATGTCCACATATATTGAAAGTCGTGTAATCCGTTTTATATGTATCCCATATAGCAACTTTATCTATGATAATGTCGGGAAGCTCACAAAAGGGGATAGCTTCTGCTTGATTCTTTTTCAACTCTTTGTAGTAATCTTTTACAACTCCGAAAACAGTTTTTTTTAAACAACTATCAAAACGACACATTACAGTTTTCTGGAAGTCAGATGGTTTCACGTTCTCACCTCCTCCCTGTGCTGTTTTGTATCTATCCCTCTTTCCACTCCATATAAGAAAAAAACAGGGCAGTTGCTAAGTGATTTGAAAAAATAATCGCTATTTTAGATAAAATTTATATTTGCCCTCAATATATAAGCCGATGAGAAAGGTAAAAATTATTCAATTCGATAAAAAAAGACAAAAAAAGACCTGCACACTTAATGTACAGGTTAAGGAAATGGTGATTTCTTATAAATTAGTATTTAATTTTTGTTGCCATCGTATAAACGTATTCTTCTGGTGTAGGGCGTTTCTTTCCGAAATAACTTGAAAATTCAGCTTGCACATCTGGGTCATCGCTGTAATACATTTCATCAATGGTTGACTGAATACGTTCCTTTACTTCTGATACAGAAACACCCTGTTGATGTGCAATCGCTTTAAAAACTTGTTTTGTATCTCGTTTTTTGATACCCAACATTTAACCACAACCTTTCTGAAGAAATTTAATCCCAATCATACTCATCAATGATATTCTTGATTTCGCTGGAGACTGATTTGTCATTCTTTAGTGTTTTAACAACTTTTGCAAATTCATTACGGTTTGGATTTTTTATATCATTATAGCAACGGTGAAGCATTAAAATGTTATGTGAAGTTGGATTTTTTCTGACGGAATTGATTAACAATTCTTCATATCCCTTTTTATAGAACTTTTCTACAAAATGAACTAAATCACCGGGCATTCCAAAATTAACTGAGGGATTAGTGGATATAATTTCTAAAATTGGCTCTACAAATTCATAAGGATTTTGATATGAAAGCATAGCACTTAATATTTCATCATCAAGATAATACTCTTCATAAGGCTTTGCTGATTTTTTTAGTTCTTCAATTATTTGTTCTTTGGTCATTATACATTTTCCTTTCAAACTTTGGTTGTTCAGCTCTACAAGCTGGAATTTGTCTTACAACAATTTATATATGCATAAAAAGCAATATATTTATGAAAACACCCTAAATCCAAAATTTACTCAATTCATTTTTTCCTTACATAAAATGTTCTCGTATATTTCACTTCCTCACCAAGTGTTTCCCCTATCAAAACTTCAAAATCATTGATATCAAATTCTGGAAAGAATGTATCTCCATCTTCAATATTTAAATCTACTTCTGTGATATACATTTTATCTACTATTTGCAAAGCTTCCTTAAATAGTCCATATCCACCAGATATGTATACATCTCGTCCTTTAGCCAATAATAATGCATCTTCTAATGATTTAACTGAAACTAAATTATCTCCTTGATACTCTGTTGTGGTGGAAACAACAATATTCATTCTATTAGGCAACGGATGACCGATTTCTTCATAAGACTTTCGCCCCATAATAACCACATTACCCGTTGTTAACTCTCTAAATTGCTTTTGTTCTCCCTTTATTTTCCATGGTATATTACCATTCTTGCCTATAACATTATTCTTTGACCTCGCAACAATCAAACCTATCATCTATTTCATCCTCCATAATATGATGTCGTACCTGTGATTCCATCAAGTGCACCACATCTTAACAAACTCAAAATTATCTCGAACTAACCAGCTCGACAAATTCCGATTTGTCTTTTTCTTCATTATACACAGTATTTATGCATTTTTCTACATATTTATCGCTTTAGAAATTGCCTTAAGATATTATAATAGATTGCAGAATAGTATAGATTAAATAATAACTTTCCATACTATTCTGCTGTAATATTTATTCTACAATCTTCCAGTTATCGTCCTTATGAAGCACAAGGTCATACTGTGAGATTTGCGTCATTTTCGACTTGTTATCCAGATATTTTACGGATACGCTAACTTTGAGATTATCGCCATCTTTGGTAAAGACAGGATTTACCAGTTCTGAAAATACATAATCGCCAGATACAGGAGCAAGCACGCCGTCTTTGACATAATAGGCAAGTTCTTTTTCCGTAGCTGTCGGATAGAGTTTAAAGAATGTTTCCAAGAAAGCGGTAGCGTCTTTGACTGAATCGGAGCTGACACTGACATCGGCTTCCTGTACTTTCGGTTCATACTTTGATTTCTGCACTGCCGGAGCAAGGGTGGGATTCTGGGTAATGACCATTGCATCGTCCTTATCCACATGAACGGTCACGGTGTAGTTTTCTGTAACTGCCTGTGTCTGTTCTCCCTCTTTTACCTGCTGATCTACTTCGTAGGCAACAGTAAAATCGTCCGTTCCAGACTGTCCCACGTTCCAGACCAGCACATTTGTAACAGTAGCACTGGTTGGTATATCGGTTCTGATGGTATCGGCGTTCAAGTCCTGCAATTCTTTGGTAAGGTATTTACTGATTTCTGTTGTCCTTGCTTCAATGGCTTCCTTGCTGGTATCCCATGAGTAGTAGGCTTTCGCAAAGTTCTTGACGAAATTCTCAATACCGTTGGTATCGTTCAATCTTAGCTGAATGATTTCTTTTTCATGTACCGTATGGGTATCAATGGCGGTAAAGTTCTTATACACGCCAAAACTGGTGCTTGCCAAAAGCACCGCCCACAACAGCAGGACAGATTTCTTATGTGTCCCGACTTTCATGGTACGCACTTTCTTATTCTTAGGTGCTTTCTCTGTTTTTTCTTTCTTATTAAACATATTTCAAGTCCTTTCTATTGTTTGATTCTTCCGGCACAAATGATGTGCTGTTGCCAATAGGCAGAGGTCAAATCAGTATAGCCAATTGGATTTCCGGCATGATACATCTGATTGTTTCCTACATAGATTCCTACATGGGTAACATAATCACTGGTATTGTAGGTGGAATGAAAAAAGACCAAATCGCCAGCCTGTGCCTGTGACAATGGGATATGCTGGGTTGCGTCATACTGTGCCTGTGCGGTTCGTGGCAGGCTGATTCCGGCTTTTCCGTAGCACCACTGGGTAAGACCAGAACAGTCAAAAGAGGTGTTCGGGTTACTGCCACCGTAGACATACTTCCAGCCTTGATACTTCAACGCTTCATTCATAACCGCCTGTACCGTTTCGTTACTGAACTGCTTCACGGTCAGATATTGGTTGACCAGCTCCACATAAAACATATTCCCGTAGTTATAACGCCAGCCACCATTTTTACTGACTGCTATCGGGTTCGTATAGGTCACTTTTGTACCGCCGGATTTATTCTTTGCGAAATTCTCTGCAAGGTTGAAGCTGTGCTTTTTCCCGTTCTTCGCCACATAGTCTGCATAGCCACCACCATAGTTATAAGATTGAATGACCACGTTAATGTCATTCATACCTTTGGCTTTACAGGAAGAAAGCAGGGACGCAAAATATTTACACCCCTGCTTAATGGATTCTTCTGTACTTAATGAGTTTGGCGGTAGTCCAAGACTTTCGCTGGACTGCATGACATCGGTAGCCGTACCGCCACTTTCCACCTGTATGATGGCAAGCAGGACGTTCACATACTCCGAGATACCGTTTTCTCTGGCGTATTTTTCTACCATCGGCTGATGTTTGAGGACATCGGCTGACAGGTTCATTCCAGAATAGACAGGCGAATAGCTGTTTGAACTGTCGTCATCTTCGCCGGAAATCAGTATCCCGAAAAAGAGGACGATGGAGAAAAGGACAGGAAATATCGTACCTATGATAAGGATACGTTTTAATCTCATTTCTTCCGTCCTTTCTCTGAATGTTTCGTAACAGTTTTACGGGCAGATTTCCCATTGACCTGTGTTTTCTGTACCGTAGATTTCTTATGATTACTGCTGGATTCTGCTACATTCGGCTGGTTCGTTCTGGTAACAGATTTGACCTGCTGTTCCTGTCTGATATTGGTTCGGACAGTTTCTTTTCCAGTCTTGATTTCTGCATTTTTTATCACAGGAGAAGTAGCAGGACGTTTCGTATCCAGCTTCGTAACTATATCGGTCTGTGCAGGTTTTGGAACAGGTGTGGCAACTGGGCGTTCATGGCTTCTGGTAGCTCCGGCTGTCGCTGATCCATTCGCATAAACTGTCTGCCTTGCTTCCTGTGCTTTCTGTAATTCCTGCTTTTTCTGTGAGATATTTTCCCTGTGCAGGTTGCGTTTCTGTGTACGCTGTTCCTGTCGGTTTTCCCGTTCTTCCACAACGCCACGCTTAAAATCTGATACATTATCCTTTGCTTTCTGTTTTGCAGAGTGAACAGCATAACCAGCCTGTGTCGGTAAGTCTTTCACATTTTCTTTCAGAGAAGAAGCACTGTCACGGACTTTATTTTTTGTATCCATTACAGCACCTACCGCAGAACCGACACGGCTTCCCACGGAAATATCATTATTCCTTTGTGGTCTGGCTGGCGTATTTTTATGTGTAGAACGAGAGTGATTATAAGCAGAACCAGCGACTGCACCAGCACCAGCTCCGACCATACTTCCTGTACCCACAGCCCTTGCAAGTCGGCGTTCCATACGTCTTGCCCTGTGTCGCATGAACACCATCGGTCTACGGAATATCCGGCGACCTATCTGCTGGCTGTCATTGGCATTCAGGCTGAACATACTCATTAGTTCTCCGAGCTTCATATAGATTCCGGCAAAGCAGATTATCTGCAAAAACGCCACCATGAAGAACGGATAGTCCGTGGAAATGTTGTAGAACATACTGGAAATCGAAAATGCTACGGTCACAATCAGAGTGATTCCGGCTCTTGTCATAATGGCATTGAACACACGGACAACTGCCTGTTTTGCCATGTTCTCATAGGTCGGTATCATGGACAGTAAAAAACTGACAGGTAAAAACATGGCATATATGATAAATAGTATCTGGGAAAATAACATCATGCCGGTAAGCAGGAAGATAAAGATTGTGATACCGAGATTGAAAATGAGCAGGAAGAACACCATACCCAGACGGTTGACGACCTGTGGAATGGTAAGGTTGTCATTGTCGTTATCTTCAATCTCTGTTTTGACAACATTTTCCCTTGTTTCTCCATCTTCGTCTGACGGACTGGCAGATACCAGAGCTTCCACACGGTCAGCCCCGATTTCTTCGGTATCACTGTTCCCGAACTGTAACAACAGCCACGGTTTTTCTACCTGTATCGAAAACAGGCTGTCACGGATAAGGTCTACGCTGTCTTTCCCTTTGCTTTGTGAATCGGGGAGCATGATTTTTGTCCCCAAGTCCAGAGAAGCGGTGCTGATGTCCGAACTGAAATCATTGATTTTCTGGATATAGTTGGGAGCATAAGCAATAAAGGACGCAGACACAATGAACACCATCACAAAGTTGATAACAGCGTGAAGTGCCTTGCTTGTTTCCCGTTTGAGAAGCCCTGTATAGGCGATATAAACACCTACAATCAGAATGATAATGAGCAGGAATCCCACATAGAATCCACTGCTGGAAAATCCGTTTTCGGTCACTCCGGCAAGTGTCTGGATACTTTTCCCGATACTGTCAGCCATGTCATTGATAAAGTCCAGCTTATACGCCTGTTGCACCACATATCCTGTGGCATTGCTAAGATACAGGCTGATTGTCCAGACAAAATTTGTGATACAGTAAAGCCCGTACTGCACCGATTTTCCAATGCCGTCCAGCCAGTTCCACGGAAGCCATGACCAGCTATTGTCCACATAGAAATCAAGCTGATAATTGGAAAGCGGATACTTTGAATACAGGTTGTCTGCATTGACCGTATCATCGACCAGTCCAGACGCATGAGCTACTGTCCCAAGCAGGGACAGCAGTACCAGCGTGACGGTCACGGCAAGCAGAACCAGTTTCAGTACATGGAATACCTTTTCTTTTGTGACAGATTTCATCATTCCAAATCCACCTCACTTTTTATCGGCGGTCTGGTATCAAAGGCATGAAGCAGTTCTACAAAGACAGGGTGTATCTGTACCACACCCACACGCCCGTATAAATCCTGCATTAAACATTGTCCGTTCTCCAAATCCCTCAACCGTTTCTGGTTGTTTTCGTCCTCACTGTCCAGTCCGAAAAACTCTAAGGTCTGTTTGATTTCATTGGTATCTGTGGAGCGGAACGCAAACTTTAAACCGATGTTATTTTTTAGGCTTTCTTTCGATACGTCCCCAGAGGATTGTGTCACGAAATAAACTCCGGCGTTCATGGCTCTACCAGCACGCACCAGCTTATTTGAGAGGGTTTCGCCCTGTGCCACATTTAAGAACGCCCATGCTTCATCAAGGTCTACAATCTTAAAAATGCTTCGGTCTGAATGGATAAAGTCTAAGGCAAAGGTAGATATTACAATCAACATTGCCACCGATAATAATTCAATGGTCGTGTATTCGTCAAAAGTAGTATCTTTATCCGGCAGAACCAAATCCGCAACCTGTATGATATTGAGCTGGTTATCCAGACTGATAGTATTTTTCGCTGTTCCGTCTGAAAAGAGCAGGTGTGCAAAATCATAATTTGTAAAACTGTCAATATGATTTGCGATATGGTTTGCAATAGGCGTATTTTCTTTCCGTAATTCTGTGATAACATTTAGCAATCCTCTTTGTTCACTTTCTGATACTTTGCTGATTGCACTGATAAGCACAGGGAACTTGTCTCCATCACGGGTTGAGATACCTGTTAAAAATGTTAAAATTTCTTTTGCCAGTGTAGCTCCGTCCTCTTTATCTTTCATAATTACAAACGGGTCAAGAAGCCCTGCATTTTCCTTGTCGCTGGTAAGATTTACAATGTTGATTTCCTCTGCAATCTCCGGCAGTGTTTCTTTCCAGTTTCCACGCTCACTTTTCGGGTCTAGGATAACTGCCTGTCCACCGAACAGAACGGAATAATACACCAGCAGGTTATTACAGAATGATTTTCCACCGCCAAGCGAACCCACAAAAGCAGAAGCCAACGCATTTGTGACCGTACCTTTTACCCCTTGACTGGCAAGGGACGGTTGCAGGTAGACATTTCTTCCCGTATCCACGGAATATCCGATATAGATTCCTTTATTTTCGCCCAACATCTGGGTAGCACCGAAGCCAAGTCCGGCTAAAAAATCGGATTTCACATACTGGATATAATCATTGATATAACGCTTGCTGGCTGGAAGAAACTCTCCATGCAGTCCCATCATATCTCCGGCAGGACGTACCAACTTCACGTTCAAATCATCGTAAAAGTCCTTGACTTCATCACAACGGCGTTTCAATTCGTCAAGATTGGGTGCAGACACCCGTATGACGTAACTTAACTTATACATACTTTCCTTGCTCTGGTCTAAATCTGTTTCTAGTTCATCGACACTGTCTAAGGCTTCCACCACATTGGAACTTGTTTCGTTTCCGGCTTGATAGGCGTGATTATCCAAGTCCTTTAATTCCTTTTTCTTGTTACGGACAGTGGTTAAGGCTTTCTTATTCCCGACAATCTCAACATTCATGGAAGTGTCCACAGGGAATGTGAACTGCTGTTGCTGGAAATAAAAGATTTCCGATGATGGGAAGTCCAGCTCCCCGACAATGGCATTGACCGTAAAGTAGGACACATAACTTTCACTGTCCTCATGTTCCAGACGCAAATATCGCTGGCTTTCTTCCACCACGCAACGGGTAGGACGGATAAGGTCATAATACTTAATCCGTGTTTCTCTTTTTAATTTTCTTTTTGGAAGAGGATACACATAATCTTCATAGGCTATCCCGTCCCTGCCGTAGAGGTGTTCCATCAGATACGCAAAGTCTTTGGCTTCCAGTCGGCGGATTTTGAATCTACGGGAGATTTTGTTTTCCAGCAGTTTTTCCATCTTCGCATAACGGTTGATTTCATCATTGCTCATAGAAACAAAGTCGTTCATCAGCGTATGCCTTACCTCATTCAAAAACTCACGGAATGTCAGAAATACCGATTTTTTGATGTTCTTCAGATTGACTTCGTCCTCTGTGACCATGAGCTTGAATCCCAGAAAGAAACGGTAATCAACTTGATTGTCGCCTATCATGGATACAAGGGCTTCGGTCTGGTCGTCTATCTTTTGGATTGCTACCTCACGGAGCTTTCCAGTTACCAGCTTCTTTGACTGTTCCTGTATGCTTCGGATTGAACTTTCAGTTGCAATCTGCAACGCATGAATCTTTCCCTCACGGGACTGTGCGATAAGCTGACGGAAGCTGTCATGCACAAGGTATTTCTGTTCTGGGGATAAGAATGAATAATTGTACGGTATCAGCTCATAGTAGGCGAACACCTCATTATCCTTATTCCAGACAAGGTTATTGTCGATATATTTAATCGGGAACATAGGTCACACTCCTTACTGCCGTGATAATTTCCTCAAATTTCTGCTTATGCAGGTTCACGGCTTTTCCGGCATAAGTCACTTTGGGACGCAGGGCATACAGCACCATCGTCTTGATGTAACTGTATGGCTTTTTCCCGTCAAAGGTTTTCTGTGACATAAACCATGTAAGAGCAACGGGAATCCCGAAATATTTTAAAAATGCACCCTCAATCATAGAAAGTGGCGGTAGGTCTGCAAACAAAATGATGATAAATTCCGTCAGCACGAACCATGTAATCTGAGTAAAGGTCACGGGGAATGGCAAGTTTACATCATTGATGGCATACAGTACCTTTTCCACGTTCCAGATACTTGTATAACTTCGGATTTTCTTCACTTGTAGTAACTCCTTTCTTCATTTTCATAACAACAGGGACAGCCGGATTTAACAGACTGTCCCCAAGAGAAAAGCTGACAGTAGCACCAGTAGTTGGTGCTGATCTGCCAGCCCTTAACGCAGTACTTCACAGATACCAGCGTTTGTCGCAATAAATGTCCCCTCTATATCGAGGTCACGCCCGTAGGCTTCATAGTCGATATAGTTCTGTAAAGAGGACGGGATTTCTCCGAGTACCTGTTCTTCATCAATCAGATAGTAGGCTAAATCGGTCATCGTTTCACAGCCGGAATACAGAATGATGTCATCTTTATGCTCCACCAGTTCTTCCAGACTTCCATAATAGGATACGAAACTGTCCAAGTCGTCCAGCAGGTAATCCGGTAATTCTTCCAACTGCTCATAGATACGGTTCAGTTCTTCGATGGAAATGTATTCGCTAATCTCCATCGGGAAGTTGTCCGTATCATGGATTGCGTATTCTTCGTACTCTGCATTTAAGCCGATACGTTCTGCAATCACTTCTTCGTCCAACGGAAAAGAGAACCAGTCCCCGACCAGTTCTCCCTCATTGTACTTGCCAAGATTGGCTATATAGACTTGCATATCATCAATCATAAGCGGTCACTTCCTTTCACTCTTTGTATTCATAAAATCTGCCATGCACACACAAGAACCGTTCTGATGGTTCTTCCATATCCGAACAGTTCCGATGGTATGTAACATTGCAAAGTCCGGCTTCCAGCTCTTGCAGGTTTGGAAACCATTCTCTTTGAATTGCAGGTATATCTTCGGGTGGAATTTCACTCTCCGAAATCACAAGGCAGATATTGTTTAACAGGTCAAGGTCTGTATCTTGCAGGATTTCAAAAGGGAAATCATAATCACTGATAAGATAACGGTCACTGTCCGGCGGTAAGCCAATGGATTGTTTTAATGCTTCTATGTTGCAGGGAAGTGTAAACCATGCACAGCCTGTATCTTTTTCCTGTTCATCAAGATTGATAACAAATACTTTCATTTCTGCCATAAGCAATACCACCTGTCAAAGTTTGAACATACCATTGTTGCAGAGAGCATAACGTCCTTTTTCTTCCAACTCATGGGCGTAGGCTTCCAGATTAAAATATTTCTTTCCCTTTTCGGATAGTGCAGAAAATTCAATGTTATGCTCCAAGCGGTAACGGGCAACGTCCATGATGTTGTGGCATTCTGGATAAAACAGAAATTCTTCCGACTTCTGCAATAAATCCTCAACACCGCCACAATACGGAATCAACTCTTTATAAGCCTGCTGAACCTCTGGCGATAAATCCGTGTAAGCAAAGTACAGCTTATTTAAGCGTCTGACAGAAGTTGTCCTTACAATGTCGCCAGCAAAAGGAAGTTTCATATCTGTGATTTGATAATCTTTGCTGTCAGCTTCCACACCGAGCAGGTCACGGAACAGCTCATAATCAATGGGTAAATCAAACCAGCGAGAGGTTTTATCCTCTGCTGATTTGGTCGTTTCAATCAATACGCTACATTCTTCCATCGTAATTCAGTCCTTTCTTCTAATTTTGAGTATGAAAAAAGCAGTCGATCATAACTGAAAGACTGCTTAACTCTAAAACAATATTAAAGCGTTTCTTCTTTTAAATTCTGACTCAAAAGGGATTTTAACTCTTTTACATCATTTTCAGACAAATCATTTTGATTAACAAGAACCATTTCATTTTTTATTGTTCTGATATATATGTAATTTCTGAAAATCCCCCAACATTTAAAGGCGTTCCAATGATTAGTCCCGTTACCGATATCAGAACTAACTGTAATACCATCGGTATCAAAACAATATTCACGTTTTCCCGAAGTCAATTTATTATCCATCTTTGAATGAACAATATTTATTACTTTTTTCTGAAATGTGTTAGCTCCGTTTATGATAATCCAGATAAAGAAAACCGAAAATAATAATCCAATAATACCATATCCAATACGACTATTCATAAAACAAAGAATCGTATATATTAACATTATGACAGCCATCACAGACGATAACCCTGTTGCAAATTTACGTTTCTTTACATTTTTATCACTGGCTAAAACGATTTCTTTTAAAATATCTTGTTCTTGCTGTCCGATTTCAATACTGTATCTAACCATAATAAGAATCTCCTTTAAACATTTTAATGATATTAGTATATTACCACAAATTAGTATATTACCACAAGTTTGTGTTCAAAATGTGGGATTCTTAATTTTACGCTCCAATAATCTTATTAAATAACTGTAACAATACGTCTTTTACGCCGGACGCATTGAATACAAGACCAACGGCGACTAAGGCAACTACCAAGAATCCGATAAGTTTGGAAAACTCACGCTTGAATCCCAAGTAGATTCCGATAACAACAATCGCCATCAGCACAAGGCTCTGTGCGTTGCTTAAAAACCAGTTATAAAGGTTCTGTCCAAAATTCATGCTTTCTTTTCTCCTTTCAGTTCCATCATTTTTCGGTCAGACTGTCTGCCAGCCTGTAAAATACACATGGCAATCACGCCAACTGTTCCACCTAAAGAGAAGAACAGGAAGTCAAATAATAATCGTTGCATTTTTCAATTCTCCTTTTCTAAAATTACATCTTCGGTTGATGTGGTCTGTTGTTCGATTATCTTGTAGTGCTTTTCCGTCAGTTTCGTGGATTTACGGATTTCTTTCAGATAATCAATCCCTGTTTTCGCTGTGATTGTTTCCAGCATTTTGAGTGTCGGGTCAACCTGCCGTTGAATCCAGCGTAGGGTTCTGTCCAGTGTGTAGGGTTCGGGTTTGGTCGTGAGCTTTAACGGCTCTCTGTTTTCCCCGATGAACCACGCCCAGCGGACAGATAATTTCCAGTCGTTCCGTTTCTTGTCTGCTTCCTTATCCACAAAGCGTACATAACGGTTGATAATAGAAAATGCCGTCCGTTCAGCGTCATAGTAAGTCAGCAGGTCACGGACAGCATAATAAGCACGTTCATTTTTTAACCGTATTTCAAATCTGTTTTTTATCGGTGCTTCCTCAATGGGAATCCCAAGTTTGATGTACTGCTCATAGCTTTTTTCATAGACACAGAAGTACACCTCACTTTTCAATGAGCCGATGTAAAGTGTATAGCCCATACCAGCCTTGTCCTGTTCCTCATGCTTGACCAGTTCGCCGGAAGCATAGGACTTAAAGGAACGGAACACCGATACACATTCCTCATTCCGGCATTTTTCGGTCAGTTCTGGAATATCCAACATTCCTGTATGGTCATTGATGGCAAGGTCAAGGCGTTTCATCACACCACCGTCCACCAGAGCGTCCATAAGGAAATCATACCAGCTCCGTTCCTGTGCCAGCAGATAACTTTCAAACTGGCGACAGCCTTTTCCTTTCAGTTCCAGCAGGACACCTTTTTCTTCATCGGGAGAAGTATATACGAAAATATCTCCGATGTAGTAGTGTTCCGTGTAGCTGTAATGCCCGAAGTCCTCATGTATCATGTACTGGATATTGAGCTGTAAGATGTCCTTAATGATGTGTCCAATATCCAGTGTCGGAAACCGTATCCTCACATAATCAAACAGCATGGTAAGCGGTGCTTCTGGATTGAATTTTTCCAGAGCTTCCAAAAGTTTTACTTTCATTTCTTCTGTGACCGCCACCTTTCCGGATTCGATACGGCTTAAATGTTCACGGCTGATTCCAGCCATGACCGCAAGTTTCGTCTGGGATACACCGTACTGCAAACGTCTGTCTGCAAAATCCTGTATCCACTCTGTATCATTCAGTGCGATACCCCCTTTACGAAAAAACTGTGACATTTTATATCCGATGTCACAGCAGTAAAAAAAGCTACCAAATGCTTGATTTCAGCCAAGAATCGGTAACTTTTGTGTATGTTTCCTTGTGATTTGTGCCCCTCTGTTAGATACCGAGGGGCTATTGTCTGCTGGCGTGGCTACCGCCACACCAGCAAGGCTAGTCCGTACCTGTGGCTTTCGCTTCGCACGCCACCTGTCCGTCCTGCCTTATGTGTGCAATCAGTCCATTTCCAGAGTAAATTTTTCTGGATTGTCCACAATATTGTATGTGCCGTCTATCTGGTTCTCCTGCCGATAGGAAAAGCTAAATGCCGAGTTGCCGGATTCAGCGTCTTTCTGGTTCTTGTAGACCGTAACAGAAAGTGCGTGGGGAATCTGAATATCATAACTGAAACGGACACTGTGAAAAGAGTTGTCCCTGCATTTTTCAAATATTTGTTCCGCACATTTCTGTTGATCGGTCACGACCAAAGTGTTGAGTATGACCGACACCCGTAGCTCATAATGGTTATCAGAGCCAGAGCCAGACGAAGAAGATACGTCCATCTGTCGTCCCCATTGCAGGTAAAACAGGATTCCTGCCAAGAGCAGAAGTATAGTGATTACTATAATTATTGTCCGTTTTCTTATCATTTTAATTTCCTCCGTACACCTGTATTACAGTACAAGTGTAGAGCAAAACAGCTTATTTTTCAATACAGCTATATTTATAATTTGATTAAAAGACGAGGTAAACAAAAATGACAGTATACATGGATTTAGAAAATCTTCTCAAAGAAAAGAATATCAGTAAAAACAAAGTCTGTGAAGCCTGTAATTTACAAAGGACACAGCTCAACAACTACTGCAAAAATAAAGTAACCAGAATCGACTTCTCCATCTTAGCAAAGTTGTGTGAATATCTGGACTGCACACCTAATGACATCTTGAAATTAAAGTAAGGCTTCGGATTGTTCCAGAGCCTTTTTTTCTGTTCTCCTTTCTGCAAGTTCCCCAATCGTACCCAAGAAATCATAGCCTTTGGGTACAAGGGGAGTGTAAAATTCCGATATGACGCTTGTTCCCACATCACAGTATCCACGCCCTTTGATTTGCTTCTGGAAAAACTGCTTTTTCACATCACTTCCAAAGAGCATACCGTAGCCGAGTTCACTCATGCGACCGAGCCCCACACGGAAATTAAAGTTATCTCTGATACCGTCCCCGAAATACTTTGCGTCTGGACGCTGGCAAGCTACAATCAGAAAGTATCCAGCCTGTCTGCCAAGCATGACGATTTTCTTTAACTGGCTTAACAGGGCAGTGCTTTCCTTTGTCGTGAGCATTTCCAAGAACGCCACATATTCATCAAAGATAAGGAACTGTGGAGCAAGCCCCAGATAGGCATAGTTTTCCCCTGTACGGTAGTTCGGGTGCAGTTTCATTTCTTCCGAGCGTGTGACCATGCTCTCATAAAAGGCATTGACGCAGTCAATCATATCGTCTTTCGTGTGGTAGACATTTCCCATGACCGTTCCCAAGTCTGCAAGGTCAGCGTTCTTCGGGTCAAGAATGTATAAATCCGCATTGGTTCTAAGCAGGGCTTCAATGATGGTCAATAGAAAATATGTCTTTCCACCACCTGTACCACCGCAGATAAGGGCATGGGGAAGTGAATCGTATTCCCACACCAAATTTTTCATTAACCGCAGACCACCATTTTCGGCAATCACTTCATCAATCGAAATACGGTTCGCTATCATATCATAGAGCAGGGTGTATTCGATGTATCCGTCATGCAGTGTTTTGTCAGTAAGTTCACAGTACAGCCCCGATTCCAGCTTATCCTCTAAGGACAGGAGCTGTTCTTGATATTTTCCCATTGTGATTTCACACAAAATATGCAACAATCCATTGTCCATCTGATAATAGATTTTCGGAAACCACACGATTTTTTCTCTTGATCTGCTTTGCAGGTCAGTGAAAAAACCGCTGTCTTTGGTGTTTTCCGCTTCATACCATTTATTTTCCAGCACCATACGAGCCAGTTTTTGTCGGTGTAACAACCGCTTGATACGGTCATATCCGTAACGGTAGTAGAGAAAAACGACCAATGCACAAACACCAGTCGCTATCAGAACCGTAATGGAATTGTAGGCAGTCCATGTGATTCCGGCATGGAGCAGGTTAAAATCTTTCCAGTTGGTAACAAGGAGCTGTCGCAGGTTCAGTAGCAGGAATACCGCAACGAACAGGAGCAACAACCAGCCGATACAGAAATGATAGACCAGTGATTTGTCACTGGCACGAATCCTGTTACCTTTAGAGTTTTTCCATACTTTCATATAAACTCCTTTCTTTGGACGTAAGAAAAGCAGTTAATCATGTAGACTAACTGCTTTGTGAATATAAATATAAAATTATAAAGGCTGATTTTTTAATTCTGTATTACTCATCATATTTGAGCAAATAAAGCAAATCGCTATATCCCGATTTCATAAGTAATTGTTTGAAACCAGAAAGCACTTCTTCTTTTGTATAATTGTTGTTTTCCAAAAACTGATTATCTTTTTCACTAAGGTACTGATAAAAAAGAGCCACCGCCATTACTTCGTTTTTGTTTGTATAGTCAATGCTATCTAAAAGTATGTTCTCTGCTTCGTTAATCTGTCCTAAATCAATCATATTAAGAAAAATTTTCAAATTTTTTCCCGATACTTCATACTTGTTTTCTTTTTCAAGTTCAACAGAAACATACTTTTTCCCAAAGGCTAATGAAAATAATACTCTCACCATTTCTTTTATCATTCGCATGATGTAATCTTTTTCATCGGCAAAATTCATTTTCCCATCTCCTTAAATGTTGGTTTAATTGTTTGGAACATATAAGCTAACTTATAAAACTTGAAGTTGTCTGATTAGCAATTATCTTTTGCAATTTATAACTGCATCAAAAAGAATACCAGTACACTCGAGAGTATTGTTACTGTCCCCATTATGATAAACATCATGGAAGTAAAACTTTTTGAAATTGGTCTATCAACATAACACTTTTTAGGATTGTTTGGATTATAATAAACTGTCATCTTACTGTTGATAGGCCACAACTGCTCCGCAAATTGACGTAAATTTGCAATAGCTCCAGTTTTTACATGTAGCCATCCTTTTTCATCTTCATAGACTTCTGATTTCATCGGTACAGGTACTCCTGATAGTTGCGTTGTTATAATTCCTCGAAATTTTTTCTTTGCTTTATAACAAGTTCCATTCACAAAGTACTCAACGATTGGGTACACTCTTCCATTTCCAGGAAACCCATATTGTTTAACAATACCGTCTGTCTTTTTTGTACACAATTTATTCTGTCTTTTTACAATGATATTGAAAGTAACTCCTAGTAGAACTAATATTACACCAAGACCTCCAACTGTCATCAATTCTAACCATGCAATTTGTATTTCAGCCATAGTTTCATCACCTCAAATTCCGATTTGATTTTTTTATATTATATCAACCCCATTTGAACAATACAATGAAAATCCATTAGTTACAAACTTATTTCTTCGGCGGTTGCTGTGAAACATTGTTCTGTGGATTTCCGGCATGAGTGCCTTTGTTCTTCGGAACAATGTCATCTGCCTTTACATACCAGTCCACATCTGCACCACGGTAATTCGCATTGGCTACCGTATCTGCAACAGGGTTGATAAGTTCCACTTCGGCGTTGTAGTCATAGTCCTTTAACGGAACAGTCGCCGGAACGGATACCTGTATCATACGTCCTTGTGTGTTACATTTCAAATCGTAAGTACGTTCCTTGATTTCTTCACTAACCGTTCCATCTTCATTCTGTACATGAACCTCACGGCGTAATGCGGAGAACTTCAACACTCCGAAAGTCTTTTCTTTATCAATGACGATTCCATTTGCTAATCTCATAATCTGAATACCCCCTTATTTATTTTCTGCTGGTAACATATCGTCTGCAAGTAAGATGTAATTGACAAATCCACGTTCTCCGATTTTATAGCCATCAGTAGTGATTCGTGGGTTGATAAGTTTTACTTTCTGCTCTGGCGAGAAATGCTTTTCGCCAGCTTTGGCAGGAAGTGTCACAACTACATCATCGGCTCTCTGCACATCGGAATACAGGTTGTAGCTTCTGGTAATGACAGCCATACGCCCGTTGATTCTCTGTTGTTCCGTAGTATTTTCTCCGGCAAACTCCAAGTTTCCGAATGTCTTTTCCATGTTTGGTACGACAAATCTTAATTCCATAAATAATTGACCTCTTTTCTTTCTGTTTTAGTTTCTTTCCTGCTGTACGTTGTGGGGAGCTACACTCCCCACGCCCCTAGTGGACTTCACGCTCCCGTAAACCAAGTGCTTCACGGGAGCGTGAAGTTGCAAAAAGGGTGGCGACCTTGAACGTTCCACCAACCGCTACGTTACTGCCTTACGATTTTTTTCTACGGCGTTTGAAGTAAAGCATACCGCCAAGCCCTACGCAGGAAAGACCGAGCATGGCAAGATAAGCATAGATATTGGTATTGTCGCCTGTTTTTGGACTGTCACCTGTCTTAGTAACCGTAGATGGTGTATCCGGCGTGTCGGTATCCTTTGGTGTGTCTGGGACTTCCGGCACTTCCTTGATTGTCACGGTCTGTCCATCGTCTGTGATGTCCTTATGTTCCGTCACTTTCTTTGGTTCGTCTGGATTGGTCATATCGTATAATTCCTCAAATGTAACAAGGTTTTTACCACCAAGTGAAGAACCATCAAAGGTAAACGCAATCTCAACCGTCATTTTTTCACTGTCGGCTGTGAACTCATAATCATTGGATACTTTCTTTCCATCAATCAGAAGTTCTGCATTTTCCTTTTTTAACATCTGCCAGCCGGAAAGTTTGTATTTTGTTCCAACTTCCAGACCATCTAATGTGACTTTATCCACAATCGTTACATCTTTTCCGGCTTCGATTTCTTTCTTGCCGTTCTTGTCCGTAGCAGTCGTATGGATTTTGATGATACGTTCCGTGATAAGAACCGTCTGTCCATCATCGTTGATGTCTTTATGTTCGGCAACCTTGACAGGCTCTTTCGGATTGCTCATATCGTACAATTCCTCAAATGTAACAAGGTTCTTACCGCCAAGAGCTGAACCATCAAAACTGTAAGTAATCTCAACCGTCATTTTTTCGCTGTCAGCAATGAATGTGTAATCATTGTCTACACGTTTCCCGTCAATCAGAAGTTCGGCGTTTTCTTCCTTTAACATCTGCCAGCCGGAAAGTTTATATTTTCTGCCTGTTTCCAAGCCATCAAGTGTAACTTTGTCCACGATCTTGATGTCTTTTCCGGCAACAATCATTTTTTCACCTGTTTTCTTGTCGGTAGCTGTGGTATGGATTGTGATTTCTTTTTCGTATTCATCGGTCAGTGTCCCTAAATCTACGGTCACTTTATTTCTGGATACGACCACCTCAAAAGCTGGAATCAGCTTAAATCCGGCGTTGGAATCACACTTTAATTCCTCAATCACATAGGTATCATAAAGTAATGCACCTTTGCTGTCGTCTGGTTCAGATGTCCCAAACCATACTCCGTCCTCACTGGATTTTCCGGCATTAGTATTGACCTTATGGGAAGCCCAGCTTGAAGCAGTGGAGAACTGACCGTTGTTGTCAGTAACTACAATATGGGATTCTCCCGTTGTCTTGCTTGTAATTCTGAATGGAACACCTGCAAGACGTTTGTGTGTACCTGCACCGATTTTTACACCCTCAATATCGCCACGTTTAATCTGGTTGTAGACAGAGTGAGATTTGTCGGTCAAGTCCACGATTTTTCCATCTTCCGTGATAGAAAAGTCGATTGTTTTTGCACCGTCTGTCAAGTAGCCCTCTGGTGCTTTGCTTTCTTCTAATCTGTAATTTCCGTAAGGGAGCAGGTCAGCAGAAGTAGAAGCAATTCCGTCAATGCCTGTCTGAATCTTCTTTACCGTTTCATTCTTGCTGTATAATTTTCCCTCAACCACTACAGGACTGTCATTTAAGGAAATGATATTAAATTCTGTGTACTGTAAGGTCGCACTTCCCTGTGCTTTGGTATCCTTTGTTTCAAGGTCACGTTTCTGGATTTTCACACCGCCACGGATAACCTTATCGGATACGGAATACTGGTTGCTTCCAGAAAGTACGGCAAGTTCGCCATCTTCGGAAATCTGTGTAAGGTATGTCCCCTTAATCTGTTCGGAACTTCCGTCAGTCTGCATATATGCACCATCTAATAAGTAGCCGTTTGGTGCTTTTGTTTCTGTGACAGTGAGTGTACCAAGTGGCAGTACATTCTTACCGTCCTGTGTATAGAAGCTGTCGCCGGATACTTTGTAGCTGTCGGCAAGTCTGGATACATAATGGATAGTTCCGTCACTGTCTTTTTCGGCAACGGTTTTGGTTGTCCATGTACGGGTAGCCTTTGCAGGAAGATTGTCTGCATTGTAGTAACCGTCATAATAGCTCCATGTGAACTCTGCACCTTCTAAAGAAGCATTTCCCTGTGGAGTAGATTTTCCTGTTTCCATGTCGATTTTAAATAAATCAATCAAAGTCTCTGTGACCTTTGGAGTGTCAGCAACAGTTAATGTCGCTGTTTTTCCAACTTCCACATTTAAGGCATGGACAGTAGAATCCAGCTTGTAACCCTTTGGAGCAGAAAGTTCTTTGATGTAAACTGTTCCGGCTTTTACCTCAACTTCTTTGGTATCGCCGTTTCCATCGGCAGTAAGTGTGGCAAGCTGGCTGTTACAGCCCTTATCAGAATAGACACCAAATGTCGCACCCTCAAAGGAATAGTTGGCATTTCCATCTGTGACCGTGGGATTGGAAGAAGTCTTTTTGACCTTTGCATTTCCCACATTTAACTTCGCCCAGAACTGTCCGATGTCCTGTCCTTCGCCAGTATAAATGTAACCGCCACATTCATAGCGTCCTTTGTTTGCTTTCACAAATGCTTTCGCACCAGCATACACTTCATTCTGTACTGCCTGTGAGATTTCATTATAGGAAGCTCTGACGTTGTCGCACTGCCAGCCGAGCTGTTCACTCAATCTCTGCCAGACAACACACTGTTCCAGCAAATACTTCTGGTTGTTATTCAGCCCTGTATGAGTAGCGGTATATTGCTTGACGTACTCTAAGGAAAGAGCAACGTCCGCAATCTGATCACTACTCATGCGTGTACTTGCGTCAGACCTTGTTTTATATCCATTCTTGAAATTGGTATTGATGTCCACGCAGTAGGCAGTTTCGCCCTCAACTTTCATGTGTCCCTCATGGAACGTGGATTTGATAGAACCGTCATTCATAATTTGTTCAATGTAGCCGACACGTTCTGCTGATTCTGTCCAGTATTGATTGCCGGAAGCATGAACCGCCGTCACTGGTAATGCCGTGAGGATAGTTGCAAAAGCAAGCGTTCCTGTCAGCAATCGCTTTACTAGCTTATTCATATTTTCTCTTTCTCCTTTCGATTTTGGGTATGAAAAAAGACGCTCATTTATTGAACGCCTTTAACTTAATTAAATTCAACATAACGGGTATCTTGTTTCCATGTGATAAATGATTTTAAATACGATTGTAACAAATTATCAGTAATTCCCGAAAAAGTGGTTGGTTTGCTAACAGCCTGCTAACACTCTAAAGGATATAATTGAATATTAGAGTTTATTAACAGAGTCGTTGTGCAAGCCCCTTTTCCGCTTTTTTGGGCGTTAAACGTCCCTTACAGGATAATCGAACTACTGCATACTAACCGCCACAGGGAACTCCTAAGGTTTAGGTGCAGGTTCGATTCCTGCAGGGGACGCCAATTATAATTTATAAAAATATATTATTGAAATCAGGTGGATTATAGACCTTTTAAATCCACCTTTTTTATATGAATATTTAACTTTTTATAATCTAACAGAACACATACTTACTATTTCTTTCAAAGATACCTATACAAAAATAGGATTTTCATAAGCACTTTTGACATAACATATTACTCTAGTTCAAAAGCATCAGTATAGAGACTATAATAAATATCATGCTTTGAAATGAGTTCATCATGACTCCCCCATTCAATAATTTTCCCAGAATTCAAAACAATAGTAGTTTTAGAATTACAAACCGTTGATAATCAATGAGCAATTACATAGGTTGTTCTACCTCTCATTAAATTATCCATTCCTTGCTGAACAAGCACTTCTGTCCTAATATCAATCGAAGAAGTTGCTTCATCTAAGATCATAACTGGTAAATTTGCAACAGCCGCACAAGCGATAGAAAGCAATTGCCTTTGTCTTCGAGATAAACTTGCCCCATTTTGCATCTCATAGATAGGTTCCCTTCCATTTTTTAAAGAACCTTCTCATCTGAAACTTCAATGATTCGTTCACATGATGCTCTTGCCATATTGATCATTACCAATACTTGTAATAACATCATCAGACAATTCAAAATATTCATTGTATAGGCAATCATACTTGATAAGTCCCCTGTGGTCAGCGTTGATGCATTTATAAGAATAATAATTTTTGCTCCAAACTAGCAAAGAAACAACAAACAGCCATAAACTGCATTATAGGCATATAAATGATTTAACTACCCGAATTCCTGCCAAATTTTCCTGTACTACACTATTCAATTCATCATAGATATGAAATACCTTTTCAAAATATGGATGTGAACGACTAACAATAAAATAAAGACCTGCCTCTAAAACTGGAACTGCAATTAAAAATATTAATGATAAATCCCTATTTATCATTAATGAAACAGCTAGTGAAAATGCCAGCATGATGGTGCTCGCACTGCCACACGAATAGTCATCATATGTGCATTTTGAACGTTAGTTACATCAGTCGCTAATCTTGTTACCAAACTTGAAGTAGAAAACTTATCAATATTTGCAAAAGAATATTCATGAATTTTATAATACATATTCTGTCTTAGATTTTGAGCAAATCCAGCTGAAGCTATCGCACAAAAACTTCCTGATAACATGCCACAAATAACTCCTAAAGTAACACAAAAGATTAAGACTACACCCCATTTGCCAAAAATACTATATTTACAAGTCAGGAAGAATATTTCATGAATACTCAACAATTAGAATGTTTTGTGCGAATAGCAGATAAATTGAATTTTACAAAGGTTGCTGAAGAATTATATATTACTGCTCCAGCAGTTGCCCATCATATCATAAATTTAGAAGAATTAAATACGTCATTATTTATCAGAACTTCCAAAATGGTAAAATCAACTGAGCCAGGCTCATTATTCTATAGTGAAGCAAAAGATATTCTCCAAAAAATATATATGGTTGAGAAAAAAGTTAAAAAACTAGCCAGTCAAAAACTTTCGATATTACGAATTGGCTGTTCTAGTCAAGTAGAACTTGAGATATTAGAAATACCATTAATAAAATTAAGAGAAGAATTTCCAACTGTTTATCCCCAGATTATTATTCAGGATTATTTTATTCTAAAATCTCTATTTGATAATAAACAATTAGACATTTTAATCAGTACAAAAGAGATGATTGCTGAGGCTCACGATTATATATTTAAAAAAATAAAAAACATTTCCAGTTATGCAATCATAGCTGAAAATTCCCCGTTTGCTAAAGAAAAAGAAATATGTTTTATAGATTTATATGATACACCACTTATTACTTTGCATCCCCGCTTTATCCCATTTTAATACTGAGATAAATTACAAGAATTTATTGCTCTCCATGAAAAAATCATTTTCATCTTTTATGTAAAAATGACCAGGCTGCTATTCTTTTCGCTAAATGTAATTACGGTGTAGCTATTTTACCAGAAATATATATTCCAACACATATTAAAAGAATTGTCGCTTTACCATTTATGGATGATCAAATGACAATAGAATATGGAATAACTTATCACAAAAATCTAAAAGAAAAATATATTAAGGAATTTACAAACTATTTTATAACTAATAAATAATAAAAGAAGATTTAATTTCATTGATATAATCAATTATTTTAAATCTTCCCTTTAATTAAAAATATTTTATAACTTATCTTGATTATTTGTCATTTAATTACATGATAGATAAGCTTAACATCATTATACAATAGATGCCCTATATATTTGAAGAATCACATTCTCCAAACAAGTATCGAACTCAACACTAGTCTGATTTATTGATAAATCAGATAATAATACTCTAGAAAAACTCGCAATAAGCCCGTGATTTTCCCTTAATAACCCATTTGCCTGCTCTCTATCATAACCGCCAGATAGAGCAACAACCCTAACTACATGGGAATCTTTCATAAGTTCCGCGTAAAAATCAGGTATGGTTGGAATGGACAGTTTAAATATAAATTTAACATCATTGTCTAATAAAGTTAGATGCTCATTAATTTCTTTCAATAACAATTCTTCAGCCTCTTTTTTTGAGGTACTTAAAATAGATACCTCTGGCTCTAAAATAGGTACAAGCCCAGTTTTAGCAATTTGTAATCCTAATTCAAACTGCTGATCAACAATTTTCTTGATACCTGCTGGATCGGCTTCCAAAATTACACTACGCATTTTTGTACCAAAGATATATTTATCTCTTGCCTTGTTTAATATTGCTTCCAGTTCAGGAATTGGCTTCATTAACTGAACACCATCTTTTTCTACTTCTAATCCTTTGTCAATTTTCAAAAATGGCACGATTTCCTTCTTTAACCATAAATATTCAGCAGTATCTACACCCTCAATTTGAGAATCCATTGTCTTTTCAAACAAAATAGCACCTAATATATGCTTAGAGGTAAAAGCCTTACTAGTAATAATACGACTACGCATTTGATGAATTAAATCAAACATTTCTTTATCATTACTATACGCTGATTCATCAATACCATATGATTTTAATGCCTTTGGTGTACTTCCACCACTTTGATCTAACGCTGCGATAAAACCTTTTCCATATTGCATACGCTCTAATTGTTTTGTGTTCATTTAAGAGCACCTCCTTTTCCTGCCCTTATTATACCCCTTGTCCATCAAGTATTCTAATAATACGTTCTATTTTGTTAGATAAGAATAACTATTTTTACAAATAAGAATCGCTTTTAAAAATATGATAGATTATTTTAAAATATGCTATAATTAAATAAGATAATCTTTATACATAAGGAGATAATTAATATGTCTATCACAGTAAACATTTATTACACTGGAATAAACGGAAATGCTAGAAAATTTGCAGAAGAAATGGTGACCAGCGGTATTGTTGATGCTATTAAAGCAGAAAAAGGAAATGAAAGATATGAGTATTTCTTTTCCATGAATGATCCAGAAACCATACTTTTAATTGATAGTTGGAAAGATCAAAAATCAATTGATGCTCATCATGCTACTATAATGATGGAGCAAATTACAGAATTAAGAAATAAATATGATCTTCATATGAAGGTAGAACGCTATACTTCTAATGAAGAAAACATAACTTCTGCTGACAAAAAATTTATTCGATTGTAATCTAAATTAATAAAACCCATTATAAAGTCAATATTATAATGGGTTTTATACTATTCATATCAAAACATATTTCTGGTAATTGAAATATTTATTCCTTATTTACCATTTTAGTTATAATTTATCCTGTCACAATTATCGTTCTTTATTACCAAGTAAATATAGCTTTTAATTATAAATATATAATTCTAAAAAAAAACATGCCTATTTAACATTACCGCTGTTAATTCCTTCTTCATAAGGATCCAAAGGTAACCATTCTAATACATCTTGAATATATTTATTCCAAAAATCCCAATTATGACTTCCTACATCCTCTTTATAAACTAAATCAAAACCAGCATTTTCTAAATAGCCTTTAAATTTTCGATTTACTCCAATTAGTTCATCATCACATCCACAAGCCATATATATCTTAGGAAAAACAATAGTATTGTCTTCTTTTTTTGCCTGAATTAAATTTTCCAAACAAACTTTTGGATTCTTATCACTCAGATATGCTTCATCAATATCACCAAAACAACTATCTTCACCCATTACACATCTTGATTCATCGTGAACTGGTAATTCGAAAATATTTAGAGCACTTGATAAAGCTGCAATATATCCAAAATTTTGATAATATTTCAACCCATTTCTTAGAGCACCAAATCCACCCATTGAAAGTCCGGCAATAAAAGTATCATCCCGACGATTAGATAAATGAAACATCTTTCTAGTAACTTCAATAAGTTCAGTTCCAATAAATATACCGAAGTCATTGTTCTTTACTTCTTGATCCACATAAAAAGAATTATCACCAGATGGCATGACTACAACTAAGTTCTTTGCTTCTGCCCATTCTTGTATTCTTGTTCGTGTTACCCAGTCAGTATAATTTCCTAATAAACCATGTAATAAATATAAAGTTTTATATTCTTTAACTGGTTGACAATTTCCTTTAAAAAGAAATTTATCAACCGGTAATATTACATTCATTGAAACTGTTCTTTTTAAACTTTGAGAAATAAAATTTACTTGTACTAATGCCATAATAAAACACCCCTTTACTCTTTTTAAATCTCATCAATTGACATATCTGTTTTATAATTATTTAAAACGTAATCATAAATATAAGCAATTTCACTAATTGGTATTGTTATATTATACTGATTAGCAATCGCTTTAAAGCTAATTCTAACTCCATTGATAAATTCTTGATTATTTTTTTCAAAATCAACAATATTAATATGTGAAACTATCTCTTCTTTTTTTATTAGACGTTCAATCAAACAACAAAGATGAATATTCAAACCAATAATAGTTTTTGCTAAAAAAGTAAAAACTTCCAATTATATAAAATGGATCTTTTCATAATTTTCAGATATTATATAGAATAAAAACCACGCCTAAAAGACGTGGTTTTCTCTGAGGCTATAAGCCTATGTTGCTTGCTCGCGTCTCAAGGCGCTGCTTTCTCTTCGTTCAAGCTATCGCTTTTGACTCTTGCCATCCCTCAAAGGGATTTATTTCCTTCTTTCTCCTTTTGTTATCTTCTTCTCTCTTTTTTGTTTTCTTTCTTCATTTCTTT
>NZ_JAHOCB010000132.1:0-428 GCF_019125875.1 Erysipelatoclostridium sp. MSK.23.31
TAGCTCACAAGAGCCAGTCCTGTTATAAAAATTAAAATATCTTTTTTAAGAAATTTGAGAATTCTCATCTTTTTCATTTTTTCTTCTTCTGACAAGTACAGTTACCATCACCGCAGTACCCGTTGCAACTAATAATAAAGTGGCCATACTACCTGTTGCAGGAAGTTTTGATCCAACTTTGTTTACAACCTTGATATTAAATGTACCTGTATCTGCATCAGTTGATAGTGTTTTGTCATATTGACTATATGCGCCTGTGTAAAATTCTTTAAAACTTGCTGTTGCTGCTAATTTCTGTAATGTCTTTGCTGTTGCACCATCGCCCTTAACATAATTTAATCTGTTGTCAGCTCCATAAGTTGCTTTTACATCGATTTTTATAGGGTCTTTTAATAAACGGTAACCGTCTGGCGCCTTAGTTTCTTTCA